>JASHPR010000117.1 GCA_030038015.1 Streptosporangiaceae bacterium | reverse complement strand
TCTACCTGGTGCTGGCCGCCGGGCTCGGCTGGGTGTCCGTCTGGCAGGTCCGCCGCAGGCGGGCGGCATGATCTGGCCAGCGTGGCGCCAGTTCCGCGGCCCGCGGCCCCGTCGATCATGGTGACGTCCCGCAACTGCCCGACGCCGATTCGCACCCGCCCACCTCGGCTCAGATTCCGTCCCGTCACGCTGGAGCGTGGCGTGGAGACGATCACACCCGCGCCATCCCGGAGGAACGACAGCGGCAGTAAATAGGCGTCACCCCGGCGTCCGCGGAGGCGATCCAGGCGTCCGCCTCGGATTCGAGCCGGCCCAGCGTGTCCCGCCTACGCTGCTGCAGGCCGCGTGGCGGTTTCATCACTGCTCCTTCCGCCGCCGGCGTCGAGATCGATGCCGGTGACGCCGCGGATGAGAGATCCCGTGTCAGCGCCTCACGGTACGCGTCTGTGCACATGGCCGCGGCACCGGGCGGCTCAGCGCCGCTCCTGGATGCGGATCAGGTTGCCCGCGGGATCACGGAACGCGCAGTCGCGAACGCCGTATGGTTGGTCGACCGGCTCCTGGACGACCTCGGCGTCGCTGGCCTGCAGCCGATCAAAGGTGGCGTCCAGGTCCTTGGTGGCCAGGAGGATCCAGCCGTAGGTGCCCTTGGCCATCATCTCGGCGATGGTGCGGCGCTCGTCGTCTGTGATGCCGGGGTCGGTGGCTGGCGGCGCCAGGAGGATGGACGTGCTGGGCTGGCCGGGGGGGCCGACGGTGATCCAGCGCATCTTGCCGGATCCGACGTCGGCGCGAACCTCGAAGCCCAGGGTGTCGCGATAGAAGGCCAGGGAGGCCTCCGGGTCACTGTGCGGGAGGAAGCTTGCGTGAATGGTGATGTCCATGGCGGTCACGCTAGCTGCGGCCCAGTGGCCGGCGCTTCTCGATTCCTGATCGGTCTGGTCACCTGTTTCGCCACGCACGGCGGCATCCCCGCTGTCACGCGAGGTGCCTGACGCCGGTAGGTGCTCGGCGGCACCCCGACCAGCTCGGTAAAGCGGGTGCTGAAGGTGCCCAGCGACGAGCAGCCGACCGCGAAGCAGACCTCGGTGACGCTCAGATCGCCACGGCGCAACAGCGCCATCGCACGCTCGATCCGCCGCGTCATCAGGTAGCTGTACGGCGACTCGCCGTAGGCCAGCCGGAACTCACGGCTGAGGTGCCCGGCCGACATGTGCACGCCTCGGGCGAGCGCCTCGACGTCAAGCGGCTGCGCGTACTCCCGGTCGACCCGGTCCCGCACGCGGCGCAGCCGCGCGAGGTCGCGCAGGCGCTGCGCTGAGGCGGATCTGCTGGTCACACGCAAGATCGTACGTCGCGCCGCAAGCGATGCCGAGCCCCATGCCGTAGCCGAGCCCGCGGACACGATCCAGTAAGCCCGTTTGCATCTGGTCTGGGATGACGCGCCGATGGCCCGTTGTGTCACAAACACGTGCCTCTCGTTTGGCAGGTGTCGAGGGTTATGGGCGAGATTATTTGGCACCGGCGGATCGGTGCCCTGCCAGGGAGAAGGAACGCTTGATCGCACAGCTGCCGGTAGGTTGCCGTTTATGGCCAAGCGTGGACGACACCCGCACAACCGCGGGCGGCAGGGCACGGGCAAGCGGCAGACGCGACCGGCGGCAGGGCACCGGCGCGGCCCGGGCGATTTGCTGGCGGATGTTCGCCAGCAGTTGGCCAGCGGCGAGCCGCTGGACTTCCTGGCCTATGTGAGCACCTTGCTGGCGGCGGTTGATCTGCGCGGGCAGAACCCGTTCGAGCGCGATCGCGTCAGCGGGCCGGAGCGTGTGACACTCCCGGTGCTCACCGAGTCCTTCGCCGAGGTCGCGCTGCCAGAAACGACCGCGCTGCTGGCCGCGCTGGCCGAGCTTGGCCCGGATGAGCTGACTCGCGCGCGTGCCGGGCGGGCGCTCGCGGCGCGGCCGCATCCGCTCCCGGATTGGCTGGCACGGCTGGATGAGGTTTCGGTCTACCGCGCAGTGGCGATCACCCATGTGCTCGGCGACGGGGACAATGTGCTGCTGGGCGCGCGGCTGCCGGGCCATGAGCTGACCGCGGTCATCTACATAGACCACAACCTCGGCACGGTAGTCAAAGACGCCTTCCTGGCGCCAAGCTCCATCGCCGACGTGATGGCGCGCCTGCGGGAGGCTGCTGGCGACCCGGATGTGACGTTCCGCGATGTTGGCCTTGCCGATGCGCGGGCCCGGGTTGCCGAGGCGATCGAGCTGGGCGCGATCATGGTCCCGCCGTTTGAGACCGAGACTTGGCCGGCCTCGCGGCCGCTGACCGAGTGGCTGCTGCGGCTGATGCCCGAGGGCGGGACCGGCTACGTCCGGCCGACGTGGAGCGAGGCCAGGAAGAGGAAGCTGGCGAGCCGGTTTTTCGGCTCACCGCTCGGCAGGCCGCTCGACGACCCCGACCACCGGGACCTGCTGGACCAGGTCCTGTGGTTCGGCACCGACTATGGGCCGGGCGACCCGCTGCGCTGGAGCCCGGTGGCAGTGGAAATCTTGCTGTCCGACTGGATCCCTCGCAAGATCGTCGCCGACGCTTCCTACCTCAGCAAGGCCCCCGGACTGCTGCGCGCGTTCATCCGCTTCTGCCACGCCGAGCGCCAGATCCGGCCAGCGCTGACCGACCAAACACTGGCTGCGGTCGATAAGTACGAGCCGGAGTACCAGCAGGTGATCCGCTCCCCGCGGCCGCAGGGGCCTGCGGCGCTGCTCGCCCAAATGGGTGTGCTCGGCGATGGCTGGTCCTGGGAAGAGGAGCCGTCCGATTTCCACCAGCACTTTCTTGACCAGCTGGCCGAGGATGTTGGCGGGCAGGACGCACTTGACTCGCTGGACGACACCCCGCTGCCGGAGGAGGAGTTCGCCTGGGACCAGGTATCCGCAGATCTGCGCGACCGGGTCGCAGACGTGCTGGCCGCCTGCGACCGGTGCTGCGACAACCTGCTCGGCGTCGAGTATAAGACGGCGTGCCGGCGCCTGCTGGCCCGGGCCGTGCCGGGCCTGTCCAGCATGCTGCGCGGGCCAAGCAAGCCCGAGGTGATCGCGGCGGCGGCGTGCTGGGTGATCGGCAAGGGCAACCAGCGCTTCGGCCAAGGGCCCGGCGAGCTGAAGGTCAAGGACCTGATGAGCCACTTCGCCCTGGGCCAATCAAGTGTCTCCGAGCGCGGCTACCAGATCATGCGTGCGGCTGGAATCCCGTCCGCCAGCGCCTACCCAGCAGTTCGCTTGGGCTCGCCCCGCCTGCTGGTCTCGGCCCGCAGGCGCCGGATCATCGAACTGCGTGACCGGCACCGCGGCGCCATCAGCGATCAGCGGCGCGCATGAAAGGCCTGATCGGTGCCTCCGTTCCCTGGCCGTCCGTAACGGGCCTGGCGGCAGCACAAAGGAGTTTCAGTTATCCAGCTTTCTGCTGCGGGAGCGCTGCAGCTGCCCGGCGCGGGTACCGCCTGACCGTGTTTTTCGTCCGCCCTGAGCGACCTCGGCACGCACACACGGCTCCCGATACCGGGCGGGCGGCGCGGCTGGCGAACTCCTCATAGCATGGCCGAACGGGCGAGGGGAGAAGCCGTCATGCCCACGACCACCGATGTCAGCTTCATCGAGATGCGGATCGCCAAGGTTGTCGGCTTCGGATCGCCGCTGGCAGAGCGGCCCCTCCGGTGCGTGGTGCTCGATGAGGTGTCCGGGGACCGGCACGTTGTCATCGAGATCGGGGATGCGGAGGCGTTCAGCCTGGCTGCCAGCCTCCAGGGCCTGGAGTTCGGCCGCCCCATGACTTACCAGTTCGCTGTGGCGCTGTTGCGCGGCCTCGGCGGCCTGGTCCGCCAGGTGCGGTTGGATCGCCTGGTCGATGGTGCCTACGCGGCGACCGTCGAGGTGGAGGGTCCGCTGGGAGCGCAGTCGGTCGATGCGCGCGCCAGCGATGCGCTGAATCTGGCAGCGCTCACCCGTGCGCCGGTCTTCGTCAGCGCCGAGGTGATGGACGAGTGACCGCTGTTGGCCCCGGTTCGCTGCCTTATCGGGCACGCAGCGGGCACGTTCACGGCTCGGAGGTGTGCACTGAGCCATCCGTGTGCTCGGTGGCGCCGGGGCTTCCGGTTACCTCTGCCCGGAGCGCTCGGGCCGCCTGTTCTGCAGCCGCGTTGGCGGTCTTGGTGGTTTCCATGCTGGTATGGAAGGCATTGATCTCAGCCATCAGCCTTCGGCTGGCCTCGGTAAGGCGCTCTTTTTTGGCCTGCATGCCTGCGTACCGGCGGCGTAGCTCGGCGAGCTGGCCGGCGGCATCCTGGGCTGTGTCAGCTTGCCGTTCCAGGTCTGCGATCTGAAGCTCTAGCCGCTTGCACCAAGTAGCCACATCGGCAACGGCTCTGCGCGACCGTCGCAACTCGACAAGGTGCCGCTTGTATGCAGCATCCAGGCCGGGCTGCGCGATCCAGAACCCGATCTTGCCCAGCATCCGGCTTGCCTCGCCGGGTGGTACTGGCAGGCTGCGCCAGGCGCTGAGCACGTAGGCATTCAATCGGGCTGCCCACTTTTCTGCCTCAGGAGCCACCCGGATCTGGTAACCCATCCCGGCCTCCCGCACGTAACGCGCTCTAACAAGTACTATCGCATGTCAGGTGAGGGTGCTCAATTGCCGCTCGGGGCGGTCCCCCCGATGGGCGCAGGCTTCCGCCCCTTGGCCTACGGCCGGTTCCTTCCCTTGTCTGCTGGCGGTGCGCGCTAGGTGCGGGCTCGCGGCAGTCGTATGGTGCCGATGGTGCTCCAGTTCCAGTCGCGCTCGGGACCGTGCTGGATGACCAGACTCAGCGTGCTGACTTGGATTGTGCGGCTGGGCAGCTCCAGGCCGAGAGCGTCGATGATCGGCCCTGCGGGCTGGCTGGACGTGCTGTAGCACATGGTGACGTGCGGAGTCCAGCTTGATGGCTGGCCGTCCTGGCTCCTGACCCCGCAGACCTGGTCAGTTGCCTTGCGCGCCGCGTCGCGAACCGGGATGAGCGCCTTGGCAGGTGTGACTCCGAGCACGATTGCTTCGGGGTGGTAGCCGATCCGCCCGAGTGTGACGGTCACTGGAGGTGTGTCCGCGAGCAGCTGCCCGGCCGTGTGGATCATCTTCTGGAGCTGGGATTCGGAGAACTCATCGGAGGGCCCCGCGACGAGCGTGGTCAGATGGAGCCACTCCAGCGGAGTGAAGTGCAGTCCGCTGAATCCGGACAGCCGCTGGCGGGCTTGCCGGGCCAGGCCGGCGACTTCGGGATGGTCGCGCATCAGCATGTGCCAGTACACGGTGCCCTGGCCCGGTCCTGGTTCGGCGCGGTTCTGCCACCTGTTGGTCATCTGGTCCGGCAGCGTCACCCGGCCATCCTTCCGGTCTGCGCGGGCGTGCGGCAATGTGATCCCCCAGGCCCGGGCCAGCTCATGCACGACGGGGGATTGAGCCTTGCGTCATAGCCATGTGTGCGATGCGCCAGTGTGGGTACGGACACTGGGTTCGCGCTGCGGGGCAGCCGGTGGCACCCGTGGATCCCTCCGACAGCGCCGGGGCAACGAGCGCGGGCCAGGGTTCCACGGGCGACCGGGTCACCTCTGGAGTCATCGTGAGATGTCCGGACCCGTCCGGCCGCAATAACTGACGCCATTTGGTCAGTTGGGAGGACCCAACATGGCGGACGCGGAGAAGCAGCATCGTGTGGTGATCGTCGGAGCGGGCTTCGCTGGCTATAACGCCGCACGGGAGCTGGAGAGGCGGGTCGGTGCCACGACCGAGATCGTGGTGATCAACTCGACGGATTACTTCTTGTATCTTCCGCTCATGCCCCAGGTCGCGGGCGGGACGGTGGAGCCACGGCACATTCGTGTCTCGCTGGCCCGCCGGCTGCGCAAGATGTGGTTCGTGCTCGGCACGGTGAACCACGTGGACGCCCGGCAGAAGGTCGTGAGCTGGAAAGGCCCGGAGGGCACGTCCGGGCAGTGCAGGTACGACCGGCTGATCCTGACCGCTGGGAGCGTGAACAAGCTGTTGCCTATCCCGGGCATCGCCGACTACGCGCATGGGTTCCGCACGATCGCCGAGGCCATGTACCTCCGCGATCACATCATCCGGCAGCTTGAGCTGGCCGCCGTGGCGGCCGATCCAGAGGAGCGCCGTGCACGGTGCACCTTCGTGGTTGTCGGCGCGGGCTACACCGGCACCGAGGTCACGGCCCACGGTCAGCTGCTGACCACCCGGTTGGCCGGGGAGCTGCCAGGCCTGTCTGGCGAGGAGATCAGGTGGATGCTGGTCGACACCGCCCCGCGGTTGCTGCCCGAGCTAGATGAGCGGTTGTCCAGGACCGCCGACCGGGTGCTGCGCCGGCGCGGGGTCGAGGTGCTTACCGGCGGGTCAGTTACCGAGGCCAGCGATGGCTACGTGCAGCTGTCCACCGGCGACAAGGTCCCGACCCGCTCGCTAGTCTGGTGCGTCGGCGTCCGCGCCGACCCGCTGGTGGACGGTCTCGACCTCGGGACGAACCGGGGACGGCTGGACGTCGACCCGTTCCTGAAGGTGCCCGGGGCCCAGGACATGTGGGCCTGCGGGGACTGCGCCGCGGTGCCCGACCTGACCCGCCCCGGCGGCCAGGTCTGCGGCATGACCGCCCAGCACGCCCAGCGGCAGGGAAAGCTGGTCGCCCGGAACGTGGCCGCCTCGCTCGGCAAGGGAGAGGCCAGGGAGTACAAGCACCATGACCTGGGCTTCCTGGTGGACCTGGGCGGCCTGGCCGCTGCCGCGAACCCGTTGAGCGTCCCCTTGTCCGGACCAGCGGCCAATGCCCTAACCCGGGCCTACCACCTGTATTCCATGTCCGGCAACCGGGCGCGAGTCTTCGCCGACTGGACACTGAACGCGACCACGCCCTCAGAGACGACATCGCTCGCGGTGATCAGCGCCAAGTCCGTGCCGCTCGACGTGAACACCCCACGAGCCTAGGACGGCTAGCAGCCCGTCGAGCTGTCAGGTCCCGTGCAAGAGCAAGAGCAGTTGAGGTATTGCCGCATTTGTGAGGCATCGAGCAGGCCGCTGCTGCGGGAAGGAAGCCCGAGGCGAAACCCTGCACCGACGAACACGAACCGCGTAGAAGGCGGGGCGATCTGGGTGAGCCTGCTCAAGAAGGCAAAGCCCGTCGCCAGCGACAGGGTCGTCACGTAGACGCGGCGGGCGTGGCGGGAAAGTGGTCGTTCTTATCCGGGCAGGTCTGCGGGGTGCCGGTTGTGTGTCGTGTCGCCGCGCCCACGGCTCGCATCGCGAGGTGCGGGCCGGGCGGGTCAGGGCCAACGGCGGCGCGCCCGGGACGGCATGACCACGGAGGCGCTTGTCCCGTGGCTGCGCGAGCCTGGGCGGGTGTGCGGGAAGCCCTGGACGCGGGCACGTACCGGCCGTCGCCGGAGCGTCCTGGCCGCGCGGGTGCAGGACGATGTCGCCGCGGTAGCCGCGAACCGGGACGACCTTGCCACGTATCCCAGGTGCGCGGGCGGTTCGAACTCGGCGACTTCCGTCCTCAAGCCGGCGGAACTGATGGGGCTCCGGGCTCGCTGACCGCGGGGAACGCGTGCAGACGGCAAGCATGCCGCAAGCCACGGCAGGTGCGGACAGCCAACGCAGCGACCGCCGTGAGCCAGCACGTCGCAGTGTGGCCATCGTCGCTCCGTCGCTTAGCTCAATCCGTGCGGTGCTTGGGCTCACCAGGGCATCCGTTGCTGGGCTGGTCGGCGACCGTCTGGGTCCGTCCGATCGCGTTGCTGCTCTCGTTGCTGCCTGCGCAGGGCTGGTCGCGAGTTTCGTGCAGCCGACGCTCGCACAGGGCAGATCTTGCCTCGCCTCATGTCCAACGTCATGCTCGACCCGTGCGGCATGCAACGCAGGGAGACCTTGATCGCCTAGAGATGCTGCTGGCGGAGCTACGCAGGCTACCCCAGTTGCGGGAGCGCAAGCGCGGTTACTTCGCGCTCCAGCCGACCTCTTGACCGACAGACAGACCATCTTGCTGCCGGGCTGTCAGGCCGCGCTCAGACGCGAACCCCGGCCTTCTGACCCGTAGGAATGGGCAAATCGTCCATGGTCGTCGTCACGCGGCGGCTGGTGTCTCCCGTCTTGGCAGCAGTATTGGCAGCAGCCGTACCATGAGGTCATGTCCGAGCAGGACGGCGCCGAGCCGGAGAGCCACGCGAAGAGTTCTTGGCGAACCGGACGTCCGACGCGATGGCGGGCCACCTCAGACGCTGAGCTTCGGCAACAGGAGGGCGTCGCCAAGCCAGGGGACGCTGAGCCCGATGTGGTCGAGGAGTTCCTTCGCGAGCGTGTGGGGCTGCTGGACGTTCTGTTCGGTAATCGGGATGGCGATCAGGCTAGCGTCCGCACATGACCAGCCTGGAAGGCTGCGGCCCGCACCCGCCTGAGCTGCCGCTGCCCAGGTCAGGCTGCGTACGCCAGTAGCCGCGAGTCACCCTGAAGGACCGCGGTTGACCCTCCTGTCGGGCACGCAGCGGGCGCGGCTTGCCCGATACCACGCGGACGGGGAGACGGCGTTCCAGCCGCGGTCGCGGCGGCCGAAGACCTCACCGGCCGCGATCAGCGACGACACGGTGGAACTGATCACCACATTGCGCAAGGAGCTGGCTGCTCATAGCGGAGGCATGAGCACCATATGGGCAGCCGACTCGCTCTGCGCTGGTGTTCAAGCATCTGTTCCGAAGCGCGAAAGCAGTTTGCCGAAGTCCCGCCCCAGTTCGGCCAGGACGCGGGCCGAATAGGCCACTGAGAACTTCTCCCGGTTCCTGGCGATCGCGTCCGCCGTGGCGTCGAGCACCAGATCGGATGGAACAGCGAGGCCACGCTCGCGCAGCTCGGCCACGTAGATCGCCCGGATCTGCGCACGGCTCTTCCCCGCGGCGGCAGCACGGGTCGCCTCCCGCGCCTCGCGCATCGCCGCCCGTTCCTCCTGCCGCTCACGGGCGCGCTTCTCCCGGCGCTCTCGCAACAGCCGCTCCACGTCGGGGAAGTCCGGGGCTTCCCGCTCAGCCTCGTCAAGCTTGCCTTCTGCCAGCTCGGTCCCGGGGCAGGTGCACAGCCCCACCCAGATCGCACGCGACACGAACGGCAGCCGGCCGGCCAGCGCGCAGGCCGAATGGCAGCCACACCGGCACAGGACCAGCGCGGGCTGGCCGCCATCCCAGAGGGCACGGCCGATGTGGCCAAGATGACCGCAGTCCTCATGTGCTCCGGTCATGCACGACCTGGACCGGAACGGCCAGCCGGGCCCGCCCTCAGACCCCTGATACCTGGCCATACCCTAAAAACCCGCCTGCTGGTCTGCGTGCTTTAGCGGATCTGCGCAGCGCCGCCGTGTGATGCCACGAGTCTACGTTGCGGGTGCCGGGCCCCGGACGCGCCCGCACAGCTCGGTTCGAAGGGTCACGCCGCTGAGCGTTGGCGCAAAAGTTCAATCACGAAGCAGGGCCGTTTCTTTTGCAGCTTGCCGCGGCGGGCGGCATCCAGGACGATCCCGGCGTCGGCCGCCTCGCGGAACCACCGGCATTGCTTTTCCAGGGTCTCCGCGTCGATGGCGTCGTGCCCTGCGTCGCGGGCCGCCCTGGCGCGGCGCCGTCCGGGTGACCGGGGCCGATTTCGACGACCTGGCTGGCCGGTTCGAAAACCACAACGCGGTGGAAGGCCACGCGTCGCTGACCGGGACCTGGTCAGCCGGACAGCTGCCTGGCCGAGCATCAGGCGGCTCCCCAGCACCGGCACGATGCCATCCCGCGCTGGGTGACACCGCCATGCCAGCCCCCGTTGGCGGCTGGCCGCACCCCGGACCCACGGGTTGAAAGGCGGACGCGGTCAAGTCCGAAGCCATCCGAGTCCGTCCCGTACACCGGCTGACCATGGCTTGCGCATCCGAGCTGGCACGCGTTTGTCTGATGCCAGTACATCGGCGTTGCTGCTCGCTTTGCTGCTTCGCGAGCCAGCGGAGCAGACGGCGGCAGGCCATATCACGAGCAAAAGACCGGGTGAGAGGAAGCCGCCATGCCCATGCGTCTTCATTTACCGACCATTACAGTGATTCTTGCCAGCGCAGCGCTCGCCACTGCCTGCGGATCGTCGCCGTCCAGTGCACCGGCGGTCCACCCGGCTACCCGCATCTGCAAGGCGTCACAACTGAAGATCGCACTTACCCATAGCGCGGTCGCCGCAGGAAACATCGGCGGATACCTGGGGTTCACTAACACCTCTGGTTCGGCCTGCCGGCTGACCGGATGGCCGATTCTCGTCGGTGTCACGGCTTCCGGGAGCACCAGCCGTGCGGCAACGGTGCTCACGACCATGTTCGGCCCGTTCGGCCTGAAGGCTGCCCCGGTCGTCACGCTGAAGCCGCGTGCGCTTGCCGAGGCGGCGTTCCAGGGCTCCGATGTACCCAAGTCAGACTCGGTCTGCCCGCCGAGCTACCGGTACCTCCGTGTTACGCCGCCAGGTTCGACTAGCACGGTCCAGCTTTCCGCGTTCCTTCCCACCCTGGGCACGTACATGCCTGCTTGCAGGACACCCATTGTCGTGTCACCAGTGGTCCCGTCCGCAGACCTGTACAAGCCCTGACTGCTTACACGCGGCGACTGGGAGCGGGACAATGGGTTGCCGAGGTTGCGACGTGAGGTCGCACGTTGTGAGTGAGTCAGTCGGTTTGGAGGTTCGGGTTGCCGAAGACGTGACTCCGGGTCTGTGTTCAAGGACTTGTCCTCGCTCTGGACGTGCGCTTGCGGGTCCTGCTCGCAGGGGTGCGGAGCTTCAGGGAAAGCCCAAGGGCGCCGGTTCCGTCCCGGGGCCACAGGCGAGGGGAAAGCCGGACGGGCGAACACCAGTGAACCCTCGATGATGTCCCGTTAATCCGAGCTCCCCGGGGCGGATGG
>JASHPR010000116.1 GCA_030038015.1 Streptosporangiaceae bacterium | reverse complement strand
CCCGTTCGAAGCCGTCACCGCGGTGCTCCGCGCCCGGCTGCGGCGCCTCACCGGCCGGCCGGTGGCCGGCGGCATCGAGCCCGGCTGCCACGACGATGCGTTCTGGGCCCGCAGCGCCCCGTCCGGCCTGGAATTCCTGGGCAGCCACCTCGCGCCGGCCGGCGCCGCGCAGGCAACGGACTAAGCCAAAGAGGGACGCCTGCATCCAGGCGTCCCTCCGTCCGTTGGGGCCAGCCGCGTCCCCTCAGGTGAGCGCGGGTTCGCGAACCGGGATCATCAGGTCGTGCCCCACCTCCGCGGCGAGCACGTCGTTTTCCTCGTGCAGCCTGGCAAGCTCGGCTTCGAGATCACGTACTCGCTGTTGCAGACGGCGCATCTCTGAGACCATGCGAGGATCCGGGCCGCCGACGTGGCCATATAGAGCCTTCGCCATTTTGTGAGGTCCTCCACACTGAGTGACCAGAGTGGGCGCGCATGCATAGACGCGAGAGAAGCGCAGCCTTGCGCGCGGGTAACAAATCCATGGTCCCACCGCGACGGGTATCCGGTCAAGTTGACGATTATGCAGGTCACAAGCCTTGCGATGTGAGCGCTCACCTCTCGGAAAAGCCGCTGAGGCCGCCGTGGGGCTTGTCCCACCGGTGCGTGACCCGGATCACCCTGCCTGGCGTATCCGCGCCCTCGAGCACGGCGAGCAGCTCGGCGCACGCTGCCGCGGCGCCTTCGGCTATCACCCGCACCCGGCCGTCCTCCAGGTTCTCCGCCCAGCCGACGAGCCCGAGCTCCAGCGCCCGCGCCCGTGCCCACCAGCGGAAGCCGACACCCTGGACCCGGCCTTCCACCCACGCAGTGAGCCGGGCCTGACCGCGCGGGATCACTGCCCCGTCCGGGGCCGCGGCTGGCATCTGGGGCAGCTGAAGGCCGACCTGTTCATGAACGGGTCCCGCCGCACCGGCGTCCCGCACCGGCGGCACGGCTGGCCGGCCCGCCCATAGACCGCGAGCGACCTTCCGTAATAGCCGCTCTGGCCGTTCACGTTGACGTACAGGCTGTCGAATGTCGTGCCGCCCGCGCTGAGCGACTCGGCGAACACCTCCTGGACCGAGGCGAACAGCCGGGCGATCTGGGCCGGCTTCAGCAGCCGCGACGCGCGCGCCCAGTGCAGCTGCGCCCGCCACAGCGCCTCGTCGGCGTAGATGTTGCCGATGCCGCTGACCAGCGACTGGTCAAGAAGGGCCCGCTTGATCCCGGTCCGGCGGCCGCGGATCCTGGCCGTCACGGCCGCCAGGTCGAAGGCGGGCTCGAGGGGATCGGGGGCGATGTGCTCGATCGCGGCGGGCAGGCCGGCCCCGCCCACGGCGAGCGACAGGTGGCCGAACGTCCGCTGGTCGCTGAAGCGCAGGTCGGGTCCGGAATCGGTGAAGGTGAGCCGTGCCCGGACATGCGGCGACAGCGGGCGTGACGGGTCGCCCACAAGCATCTGGCCGCTCATGCCGAGGTGCGCGAGCACCGCGTCATCGCCCACCGGCAGCCACAGGTACTTGCCGCGCCGCAGCGCAGCGGCGATCTTGCGGCCGCGCAGGGCGGCGGCGAAGTCGTCGGGGCCCGCCAGGTGCCGGCGCAGCGCGCGGGCATGCAGAAGCTGCACCGACTCGATGGTGCGGCCAACGACGTGCCGCTCAAGCCCCCGCCGGATGATCTCGACTTCTGGGAGCTCGGGCACGCTCAGCTCCGCCGCTGCGGGCCCTGGCCGCCTGTGCCGGGCCCGCCGGGGTCAGCGTCGCCCGCGGGCGCGCCGCCGCCCGCTGCCCCCGCGGCAGCGTTCCCGCCTGCCGGGATGGAGGCGCTCTCGCTGATGGAGTTCCACGCCGCCTCGGCGGCCTGCTGCTCGGCTTCCTTCTTGGACCGGCCCTCGCCCTCGCCGTAGGTTCGGCCAGCGATCCTGACCGAGGCGCGGAACGACTTCTGGTGATCCGGCCCGCTTTCTTCCACGTGGTACTCGGGCACGCCCAGGATCTCGGCGGCGGTCAGCTCCTGCAGGGAGGTCTTCCAGTCCAGGCCCGCGCCCAGCCGGGCCGAGCGGGCGATGACCGGGTCGAACAGCCGGTGCACCAGCGCATCGGCCTCGCGGAGCCCGCAGTCGAGGTAGACGGCGCCGAGCACCGCCTCGAGCGTGTCCGCGAGTATCGAGGACTTGTCCCTGCCGCCCGTGCCCTCCTCGCCCTTGCCCAGGCGGACGTAGTCGCCGAGCCGCAGCCCGCGCGCGACCCCGGCGAGCGCCCGCATGTTGACGACCGCGGCACGCAGCTTCGCCAGCTGCCCCTCGGGCAGGTCCGGATATTCCCGGAAGAGCGTGTCGGTGACGATCAGGCCCAGCACCGAGTCGCCGAGGAACTCCAGCCGCTCATTGGTCGGCAGCCCGCCGTTCTCGTAGGCAAACGAGCGGTGGGTGAGGGCGCGCTCCAGCAGCCCGGGGCCGAGCGGTACCCCGAGGGCGTCCAGCAACTCGGCGCCCACGGCGTTCGCGGCACCGGGAGCAGGCGCGCCACCGTCACCTGCTGCGCCAATCACGCTTCCCTCCTTTCCGCGGCTCCCGGGCTGCCGGGCCCCGCGCCCCGACGGTGCAGGGTCAGGAAGGGGTGATGACCTGGCGCCGGTTGTACGTGCCGCATGTCGGGCATGCGGTGTGCGGCAGCTTGAGGTCGCGGCACTGCGGGCAGCTCACCAGCTGCGGTGCCGAGGTCTTCCACCGAGACCGGCGCGACCTGGTGTTGCTGCGCGACATTCTCCGCTTGGGGACCGCCACGTCAGCGCTCCTTCCTCGTCTCCGGCGCGGGCGACCCGCCCGGCGTCTGATCTGTGCCCGCGCCGGCGTGGGCATGTCCAGTACCCGCGTCCGCAAGCCGTACGCCGCACTCGGAGCACAGCCCTGGGCAGTCCTCGGCGCACAGCGGTGCGAGCGGCAGCTCGAGCACCAGCGCGTCGCGCAGGGCCGGCTCGAGGTCGAGCAGGTCCCCGTCCAGAAGATACCCGTCGGCGTCCTCATCGTCCGCGTCGTGGGTGAACAGCTCGGTGAAGCAGACCTCCGTCGCGGAAGTGAACACGTCCAGGCACCGCGCGCACTCGCCCACCAGCGGAGCCCGGACCACCCCCGTCACCAGCACGCCGTCGGTGACCCGCTCAAGCCGGACCTCGAGCTCGAGGTCCGCTCCTTCGGGAACGCTCACCAGCCCGGCGCCCAGGCTGGCGGGAGCCGCGGCCGTGCGGCTCACGGACCGCACGTCGGCAAGGCCGAGGGTCCGGGTATCGAACACGAACGGCAACCGCGGGTCCAGCCGCTTCGAATGGTTGGGTTTGGCGTGTGGCATCGCAGGTGATGGCGCTGACGGGTATTCGGGCGGTCAGCATACCCGGCAGCCTGTGGGAAGCCCAAGTCGGCGCCCTGGCACGGCCCGCCCGGGTCACGCGGTGCGGGCCGGGCATCCGCCGGGAGCGGTCAGCGGCGGCCCGCGGCCCGGCGCGGACTAGGCATGGTCGGCCGAGCGCACGGTCAGCCGGTTGAGCACCGGGGCGGGGACCAGGCTGGCGACATCGCCGCCGTACTTGGCGAAGTCCTTCACCAGGCTGGAGGAAAGAAACGCGTACAGCGGGTTGGTCGAGATGAACAGCGTCTCCACCCCGGCCTGGTTGTAATTCATCTGGGCCATCTGCAGCTCATAGTCGAAGTCGCTGACCGCGCGGAGGCCCTTCACGATGGCCGAGATGTCGTTGGCCTTGCAGAAGTCGACGATCAGGCCGTCGAACTTGGCGACCCGGACGTTGTCCAGCTCCTTGGTGACCTCGCGCAGCATCTCCACCCGCTCATCGACGCTGAACAGCGGGGTCTTGTTCGGGTTGCGCAGGACGGCGACGACGACCTCGTCGTAGAGCTTCGCCGCGCGGCTGACGATGTCGAGATGTCCGTTGGTGACCGGGTCAAACGATCCTGGGCAAACCACGCGGCGCACGCTGACTCCCCCTCCTGGTGAGGATGCCGCCGCAGGCCCCGCGCCTGCGGCCAGACCGTACCAGAACGTCGCCTCACCGTAACCGCGGGACCTGTCCGGCGTATACCCGGCGGGCCAGGAGACGGGCCCGGAGCGGGTGGCCCGCTCCACGACCACCAGGGCGCCGGGCGCAAGCCAGCCGCGGTCCCGGAGCGCGGTGAGCATCCGCTCCAGGTCCGCGGCCGGCGCCGCGTAGGGCGGGTCGGCGAAGACGAGGTCGCGTGGCGCCTGGTCGCCTGGCCCCCGGGCGAGCACCCGCTCCACCCGGTCGCCGAGCAGCCGGGCGCCGGGCAGGCGCACCGCCTCGATGTTGCCGCGGATGACGCGCGCAGCCCGCGTGCCCGCCTCCACGAGCAGCACGTCGGACGCGCCGCGCGACAGCGCCTCCAGGCCCACGGCGCCCGAGCCGGCGTAAAGGTCGAGCACCCGGGCACCGTCCAGTGAGCCGAGGATCGCCAGGATTGTGGCGAACAGGCCCTCCCTGGCCCGGTCCGACGTCGGCCTGGTGCCGTGGCCGGCCGGGACCGAAAGCCGCCTGCCGCCGGCCCTGCCTGCGATGATGCGGGTCATGGCCGGGACTCAGGCCTTCTCGAGGAACTCGGCCCGCTCCCGGTCAAGCAGGGCACGGATGGTGGCGGCCAGCGCCGGCTCCCCGGCCAGGGCAGGATCGGCGTCGACCAGCGCCTGGGCCTCCTTGCGGGCGTCGCCGATCAGCTCCTCGTCCTGCAGCAGGGTCAGGAGCTTCAGGCTGGACCTGCGTCCCGCCTGAGCGGCGCCCAGGACGTCGCCCTCGCGGCGCTGCTCCAGGTCAAGCCGGGAGAGCCGGAAGCCGTCCAGGGTGGCGGCCACCGCATCGAGCCGCTGCCGCGCCCTGCTGCCCGCGTCCGCCTCCGTGACCAGCAGGCACAGGCCCTCATGGCGGCCCCGGCCGACCCGGCCGCGCAGCTGGTGCAGCTGGGACACGCCGAACCGGTCCGCGTCCATGATGACCATGGCCGTGGCGTTCGGCACGTCCACGCCGACCTCCACCACGGTGGTGGTCACCAGCACGTCCACCGAGCCCGCCGCGAACGCGAGCATGGCCCGGTCCTTCTCGTCGGGCGGGAGCCTGCCGTGCAGGACCGCAAGGCGCAGCCCGGCCAGCGGGCCCCGCTCCAGCTCGGCCGCGAGGTCCAGGACGGCAACCGGCGGGCGCGCGGCCTCGCCGGCCAGGATGCCGCCGGCCGCGCCGTC
>JASHPR010000115.1 GCA_030038015.1 Streptosporangiaceae bacterium | reverse complement strand
GCGGCCGCCTGGCCGGCCGCCTCCTCGCCGCCCTGCCCGGGGGGCTGCTGCTCTTCCGGGAGGCCGCCCGGGAGAGCCGCCGCTGAAGTCTCGCTCGCCATGCTCATCGATCTCCGGCCCTGCATTGCCTGAGCCCGCCTCCCCGGCGGGAAGGCCAGCTGTCGTGATCACCTGACAGGCTCCCGAGCATAGCCATGGCCGGCCGGGGCGGGGCGGGCAAGGGCGCCGGCGTCCTGGTCACCCCAGCCGCGAGCCTGGCTGAGAACTCTGGGCCGCGAACGTGTTGCGGTGGGTGAAACGCTGTGACGGGCGGCGGACCCGCAGATACCGGCCCGGCCCGGCCGCCGGGTAGCCGAGACGGCAGGCGTACGCGATCTCCATGTGAGCGGGGATCGAGAGGATCCTGCGGAGCTGCTCTGCTGCCTGCACGGAGCTGAAGACGCTCATCACCTGCAGGCCCATGCCCAGCGACTCGGCGGTCAGCCACATGTTCTCCAGCACGCAGCCCAGGCTGATCAGGCCGAGGACGTCGCCTTCGGAGGCCGGGGCGCGCTTGCGGGTGTCGTAGACGACGATCAGCACGACCGGGCAGGAGCGCATCGTCTCGTCGAGGAAGCCGTGCTCGAGATCGGGACGCCCGGCCGGCCCGTCCGGCGGGGCCTCCGGCTGCCGCCAGGAGGGCGGGAACATGGTCGCCAGCAGGCCGGTGCCCTTGGCGATCAGCTCTTCCTCGGTGAAGGACAGCTGCGCGTAGTTCTCCCGTATGAACTCGGCCGAGGTACCGCCCCGCACCCGGCCGATCCCGGCCAGGACCGCCGTGTCGTCGACGACGATGATCTCGAAGTTCTGCATGTTGTGCGCGGTCGGCGCCCACCGGGCCGCCTCGATGATCGCCTGCAGGTCCGCGTCCGGCGGCCGGCGCTCCGGATCGTAGGCCACCCGCTCGGAGTGGCGGCTCCTGATGATGTCGGCCAGGTCAGCCATCGCCTTTCCTTCCTCTGTCGTGATCGGCTGGCCGTGCCAGCGCACGGCCGCCACGGCCCAGCACGGTGCCGGGCCGCGCCGTGGGACCGATCATCCGCTGGCAGGCCGTCGCCCGCCTGGCCGAGCGGGAACTCCCCGGCGACCGGACGTACCCCGGCCCCGCGCCGGGCCGCACGGCGCCGGCCGTTGCCAACCGCGTTTACCGTGGAGTGCGTGACCACTGTGCACGCGCCCGGGCAGCTCAGCCCGGCCATCGTCCGCCCCCGCGCGCACGTCGAGGCGGTGCTCGCGCAGAGCCTGCGCGAGACCGGCCCGGACGGCCGCGCGGCGCTGGCGTGGCAGTGGGCCCTGACCGGCACGCGCCCCTCCCCGGTGACGCTGTCCCTGGCGCCGGGCCGGCCGCCGACGCGGGACGAGATCCTGGCCGAGGCCGGGGCGCGGCCCGAGGGCTCCCGGGCGCCGGCCGGGGTGCCCGCCGACTTCCGCGACCAGCTCCGCCAGACACGCTCGATCCTGGCCTGGCTCGCCGGCGGGAGCGACGAGGTCCCGCTCGACGACGACGACCGCGGCCGGTTCGTCGGCGCCCGGGGCGGCTACGCCCGCGCCGATGACGACATCAGGGCGGTGTGCGACCGCGCGGTGCTCGGGCTGAAGGCGGGCGACCTGCCCGAGGTGATGTCGCCGTCCGACGCGCGGCATCCCTGGCGCTGGGACGCCGCGTGGATGAACGCCGCCTGGCTGCGCGGCGTGCGCGACCTGCTCGCCTGGGTCCTCGGCGAACGCGACGCCTCGCCGCTGTGCACCCGTGCCGTCGGCCTGCCGACCAGCTACGACCTCAGCCACGAAGAGGCCGCCGCCGGCCCCGTGGTCATGCAGGGCCGCCCCGGCGGGGGCCCCGTCGAGCCCGCCGCCTACCCGCCGCCGCAGTACGGCGAGGGCATCCAGGCCGCGATCTCCTGGCTGCGCGGCCAGAGCACAACCGCACCCGTCAGCGCCGGCGGCCGCAGCCCCTATGTGGGTGGGCCCGGCCAGGACTGTGTGCGCTGATGGCTGCCGGGACACCATTTCCCGCACCCAAGAACGAGGGTGGGACCGGGGCCCCGGCACTGTCGCGGCGGCACGCGGCCGGCGCCCCGAGCGCCCGGGGCCTGCTGTTCACGTTGCTCGGCGAGTTCGTGCTCCCCGAGGACGGCGCGGCGTGGACGTCGGCGGTGCTCACCGTCTTCGCCCGCCTCGGGGTCGGGGAGAAGGCGACGCGGCAGGCGCTGATGCGCACGGCGGCGGCGGGCTGGCTGGACGGGGAGAGGGCCGGCCGGCGCACCCGCTGGCGGCTGACCCGCAGCGCGCGGCGGCTGCTGACCGACGGCGCGCGGCGCATCTACTCGTTCACCGGGCCGGTGCAGGACTGGGACGGCCGCTGGCTGCTGGTGTCCACGCGGATACCGGAGAGCGAGCGCCGGGCCAGGCACGTGGTGCGCACCCGGCTGAGCTGGGCCGGGTTCGGCTCGCTCGGCGCCGGGCTGTGGATCAGCCCGCACCCGGGCCGGGAGGATGAGGCGGCCGGCGTGCTGCGCGATGCCGGGGTGGCGAAGGACGCGCACGTGTTCGTGGCGACGCGGTCCGGCCTCGGCGACGTCCGGGCCATGGTGGCGCAGGCCTGGGACCTCACCGCGGTCGAGGAGCAGTACGAGCAGTTCATCGGGGAGTTCGGCGGCGGCGACCCCGCCGACGTCCTGGTGCGGCAGGTCGAGCTGGTCCACGCCTGGCGGCGGTTCCCCTCGATCGACCCGGCGCTGCCCCGCGAGCTGCTGCCGGAGCGCTGGAGCGGCCTGACGGCGGCGCGGCTGTTCGCCGACCGGCACGCCCGCTGGCAGCCCGGCGCCCGGCGGCAGTGGCGGCGCCTCAACGGCACCGGATGACCGGCCGCCCTGGCCCGCTCACCGCACGGCAAATATGCTACTCAGTCTTGACGCTCCGACATCCTGCAGTAGAACATGGATCCTGAACGTTGCGCGGGAGGGGTGATCATGACCGGTCAGGCCGGTGCAGCACGCCCCGCCCCCGGGGCCGCGGGCCCGGCCGGCCAGCCCGGCGGCGTCCCGTTCACCGATTTCCGGGCAGATCCATCGCGGTACCGGCACTGGCGGCTCGAATGCGACGGGCCGGTGGCCACGCTGACCATGGACGTGGACGAGGCCGGCGGGCTGGTGCCCGGGTACGAGCTCAAGCTGAACTCCTACGACCTCGGCGTGGACATCGAGCTGTACGACGCGGTGCAGCGGCTGCGGTTCGAGCACCCGGAGGTGCGCGCCGTGGTGCTGACCAGCGGCAAGGAGAAGGTCTTCTGCGCCGGGGCGAACATCCGCATGCTGGCCGCCTCGCCGCACCCGTGGAAGGTGAACTTCTGCAAGTTCACCAACGAGACCAGGAGCGGGATCGAGGACGCGGCCCTGGCCTCCGGGCAGACCTGGCTGGCGGCGCTGAACGGCACGGCGTCGGGCGGCGGGTACGAGCTGGCGCTGGCGTGCGAGCACATCATGCTGGTCGACGACCGCTCGTCGGCGGTGTCCCTGCCCGAGCTCCCGCTGCTCGGGGTGCTGCCCGGCACCGGCGGGCTGACCAGGGTCACCGACAAGCGGCACGTGCGGCGGGACCTGGCCGACTACTTCGCCACCAAGGCCGAGGGGATCGGCGGGAGGAAGGCCGTGGCGTGGCGGCTGGTGGACGAGGCGGTGCCCCGCGCCCGGTGGGAGGAGACCGTCGCGCGGCGGGCCGCCGAGCTGGCCGGCCGCTCCGGCAGGCCGTCCGGCGCGCCGGGGATCGAGCTGACCCCGCTGGACAAGACGCGCACCGGGGAGCAGATCCGCTACCGGCACGTGACCGCCCGGCTGGACCGGGCGCGGGGCGTGGCCGAGATCACCGTCGGCGGGCCCGGCGAGGACGCCCCGGCGGATGCCGCCGCGATCCACGACCAGGGGGCGGCGTTCTGGACCCTGGCCATGACCAGGGAGCTCGACGACCTGATCCTGGACCTGCGCACCAACGAGCTGGAGCTCGGCACGTGGGTGATCCGGACGGCCGGCGACGCGGGCCGGGTGCTGGGCTACGACCGGCTGCTGCTGCGCCACGCCGATGACTGGCTGGCGAACGAGATCATCCACTACCTCAAGCGCACGCTGAAGCGGCTGGACGTGACCAGCCGCAGCCTGATCGCGCTGGCCGGGCCCGGCAGCTGCTTCGCCGGGTCGCTGCTGGAGCTCGCGCTGGCCGCGGACCGCTCGTTCCAGCTCTCCGGGGTCTTCGAGGGCGCCGGCCCGGACGCCGCGCCCCCGGTGGTCCACGCCGGGGAGATGAACCTGGGCCCGCTGCCGATGGGCAACGGCCTGACCCGGCTGCAGACCAGGTTCTACGGCGACCAGGCCGGCCTGGCCGCGGCGGAGAAGCGGGCCGGCGAGCCGCTGCTCGCCGCGGATGCCGAGCAGCTTGGCCTGGTCACCTTCGCCCCCGACGACATCGACTGGGACGAGGAGGTCCGGATCGCGATCGAGGAGCGGGCCAGCTTCAGCCCGGACGCCCTGACCGGCATGGAGGCCAACTGCCGCTTCGCCGGCCCGGAGACGCTCGAGACGAAGATCTTCGGGCGGCTGACCGCCTGGCAGAACTGGATCTTCTGCCGGCCCAGCGCCTCCGGCCCGGACGGGGCGCTGCGCCGTTACGGCACCGGCCAGCGGGCCGATTTCGACCGAAAGCGAGTCTGACGATGACGACCGCACCCGACTACACCGAGAAGATCCCCAACAACGTCGGCCTGCGCGAGGACCGGCGGCTGCAGCGGGCGCTGGAGTCCTGGCAGCCCGACTTCCTCTCCTGGTGGGACTCGATGGGCCCGTCCCTGCCCACCCGGGACGTCTACCTGCGCACCGCGGTCAACGTCGGCCGGGAGGGCTGGGCGCACTTCGCGCACGTGCCGATGCGGGACTACCGGTGGGGCATCTTCCTGGCCGGGCGCGATCCCGGCCGGGTGATCGGCTTCGGCCAGCACAAGGGGGAGCCCGCCTGGCAGAAGGTGCCCGGGGAGTACCGGGCCGACCTGCGGCGGCTGATCGTCATCCAGGGCGACACCGAGCCGGCCAGCGTCGAGCAGCAGCGCAACCTCGGCGCGACTGCGCCGTCCCTCTACGACCTGCGCAACCTGTTCCAGGTGAACGTGGAGGAGGGGCGCCACCTGTGGGCGATGGTGTACCTGCTGCACGCCTACTTCGGCCGGGAGGGCCGGGAGGAGGCCGCCGAGCTGCTGCGCCGCAACTCGGGCAGCGAGGACTCGCCGCGGATCCTGCGCGCGTTCAACGAGGAGACCCCGGACTGGCTGTCGTTCTACATGTTCACCTACTTCACCGACCGGGACGGCAAGTACCAGCTCGGCACGCTCAAGGAGTCGGCCTTCGACCCGCTGAGCCGGACCTGCGAGTTCATGCTCAAGGAGGAGGCCCACCACATGATGGTCGGCACCACCGGCGTGGACCGGGTGGTGGAGCGCACCGCGCAGGTCATGGTGGAAAACGACACCGACGACGTGGCCGGGCTCGGGGTGATCCCGCTGCCGGTGATCCAGAAGTACCTGAACTTCCACTACTCGGTCTCGCTGGACCTGTTCGGCAGCGAGACGTCCACGAACGTGGCCAACTACTACACCGCCGGGCTCAAGGGCCGGTGGCTGGAGGGCCGGCGCGCCGACGACCACCGGCTGGCCGACGACTCGGTCATGGTGGACGCGCTCGTCGACGGGGAGATCGGCCAGGCCGAGGTCGCCGCGCTCACCGGGCTGAACACCGACCTGCGGCGGGAGTACATCTCCGACTGCGCCAGCGGCGTCAGCCGGTGGAACAGGATCCTGGCCAGCGCGGGCCTGCCGCAGCGGCTTAAGCTGCCGCATGTGGCGTTCAACCGGAAGGTCGGCGCGTTCGCCGGCATCGAGGCCAGCCCGGACGGGGAGAGGCTGACCGGTGCGGAGTGGCAGCAGCGCAAGGGCCAGTGGCTGCCGGCCGACGTGGACAAGACCTGCGTCCGCTCGCTCATGCGGCCCGTCCACGAGCGGGGCAAGATCGCCGCCTGGATCGCGCCGCCGCGAAACGGCATCAACGGCAAGCCGTTCGACTACGACTACGTGCACCTGAGCTAGGGCTGGCCGGATGCTGGACGGCCGCTTGCTCGTCGACGCCCACCTGCACCCCGCGCGGCTGCCCACGCTCAAGTCGGCGTGGCAGGAGTGGGCGCACGACTTCGGCGACGGTGACGTGCTCGGCCGGGTCTACGACGCGCACGGCACCGTCATCCCCGCGGCGTTCGACGCCCACCTGGCCGGGCACGGCGTGGACATCGCGCTGCTGCTGTGCGAGTACAGCCCCAAGGTCACCGGCATCCAGCCGATCGAGGACCTGCTGCCGCTGACCGCCTGCAACCCGGGCCGCATGAAGATCATCGCCAACATCAACCCGCACCTGCACTACCCGGTGGACACCGAACTCGGGCGCCAGCTTGCGCTCGGCGCGGTCGCGCTCAAGATCCACCCCGTGCACGCCGGCGCGGCCGTGAACGACCGGGCGCTCTACCCCGCCTACGAGATGTGCCAGTCCGCCGGGATCCCGGTCGTCGTGCACTGCGGCACCAGTTCCTTCCCTGGCTCCGCCAACGCGCTGGCGGACCCGGTGCTCCTGGACGAGGTGCTGCGTGACTTCCGCCGCCTGGACGTCGTGCTCGCCCATGGCGGCCGCGGCTGGTGGTACGACGCGGCCGCGTTCCTGGCGCTGGCGAATGACCGGGTGTGGATCGAGCTGTCCGGGCTGCCGCCGTCACGGCTGCGCGAGTACTACGCGCGCCACCACTGGGGCAGGCTCACCCGCAAGATGATCTTCGGGACGGACTGGCCCGGCGTGCCGGGGATCGCGGGGAATGCCCGTGCCGTCGCCGCGCTGTGCCCCGATGCGGAGACCGCCGGCCTGGTCCTGGCGGGCAACGCCGCCCGCGTGTACAACCTGAAGCTGCCCGGCTGAACGGTCAGTGGGAGAAGTCCTTGAGGAGGCGGACCACGAAATTGGCCACCGCGTTGAGCAGTTTCGCGCCGTAGATGAAGATCAGCGCTATCGCGTGGCCTAACGCCTGCGGATCCTTGGCGGCGACGACGAGGATGAGCGGTATCACCAGAATGAGAAACACGATCAGCTTCCACATCGCGGTCACCCGCCCGCGGCCGGGCAGCGCCCGCCGCCGCCGGTGTCCGGCCGGGTGATGAAGCGCTGCCCGGGCCCTGGCCCCAGGGAAAACCCTTCCGGCAGGCCCGGGGCGACGTCCAGGGTCAGGCTGGGGTGCCCGAGCGCCTGGTCGAGGTCGGCCGCGATGTAGAAGGGGCAGCCGTCGACCTCACCGAGCAGCACGTCTCCCGGGCCGGTGAGGAATTCGCCGGCCGGGAAGCACATGGGAACGCTGCCCGCGCAGCACCCGCCCGACTGCACGAACATCACCGGGCCGCCCCGGGCGGCGCGCAGGCGCCTGATCGCCTGGCGCGCCGCCGGGGTCGCCGTGATCCGCTGGCTGGTCACAGGTTGTTCGCCTAGAACAGGCCGAGCGGCTTAGGTGAGTAGCTGACCAGCAGGTTCTTCGTCTGCGTGTAGTGCTCCAGCATCATCTTGTGGGTCTCCCGGCCGATGCCGGAGATCTTGTAACCGCCGAACGCGGCTCCCGCGGGGTACTGGTGATAGCAGTTGACCCAGACCCGGCCGGCCTTGATGCCGCGGCCCATCCGGTAGGCGCGGGTGGCGTCGCGCGTCCACACGCCGGCGCCGAGCCCGTAGAGGGTGTCGTTAGCGATCGCCAGCGCGTTGGCCTCGTCGGTGAAGGTGGTCACCGCGAGCACCGGGCCGAAGATCTCCTCCTGGAACACCCGCATCTTGTTGTCGCCCTTGAGCACGGTCGGCTCGTAGAAGTAGCCCTCGGAGAACTCGCCGCCGATGTCCGGCCGCTTGCCGCCGGCCAGGACCTTGGCGCCCTCCGCGCGGCCGATGTCCACGTAGGAGCTGATCTTCTCCAGCTGCTGCGCGGAGTTCTGCGGGCCGAGCATGGTCTCGGTGTCGAGCGGGTTGCCCTGGCGGATCTTGGCGATCCGGTCCAGGCAGCGAGGCATGAACTCGTCGTAGATCCTCTCGTCGATCAGCGCCCTGGACGGGCAGGTGCACACCTCGCCCTTGTTGAACGCGTACAGCACGAGGCCCTCGACCGCCTTGTCAAGGAACTCGTCGTCGCGGTCCATCACGTCGGCGAAGAAGACGTTCGGCGACTTGCCGCCCAGCTCCAGGGTCACCGGGATGATGTTCTGCGCCGCGTACTGCATGATCAGCCGGCCGGTGACGGTCTCGCCGGTGAACGCCACCTTGGCGATCCGCGGGCTGGTCGCCAGCGCCTTGCCGATCTCCGCGCCGGCCCCGTTGACCACGTTGATCACGCCCGGGGGCACGATGTCGCCGACGACCTCCATCAGCTTGAGGATCGACCACGGGGTCGGCGACGCCGGCTTGAGCACCGAGCAGTTGCCCGCGGCCAGCGCCGGCGCCAGCTTCCACGCCGCCATCAGCAGCGGGAAGTTGAACGGGATGATCTGCCCGACCACGCCCAGCGGCTCCCGGAAGTGGTACGCGACCAGATCCTTGTCGATCTCGGAGATCGAGGTCTCCTCCGAGCGGGCTGCGGCGGCGAAGTACCGGAAGTGATCGGCCGCCAGCGGGATGTCGGCGGCCAGCGTCTCCCGCACCGGCTTGCCGTTGTCCCATGTCTCGGTGACGGCCAGCATCTCGGCATGCGCGTCGATCGCGTCAGCGATCTTGTTGAGTACCACCGCCCGCTGGGCCGGCGAAGCGTCGCCCCACGCGTCCTTCGCGGCGTGCGCGGCGTCCAGCGCCAGCTCCACATCCTCCGGAGAGGAGTCGGCCACCTCGCAGATCGGCTTCGCGGTCGCCGGGCTCAGGTTGACCCGGTAGCGGCCGGTCACCGGCGGCAGCCACTTGCCCCCGATGAAGTTGTCGTAGTGGGCCTCCACGGCGACGATGCTTCCCGGCCGTCCCGGCTGGATGTATTCCATTGTCCTGCCTCCTTCATGGCTCGCATGAGAATGCGACGGCCACCAGGGGCGCCTCATCGCTGCACCCTGGCTCCGTACTTCCAGCCGAGTCCGCGGCTGACCGGGCGAACAGGGACGAAGGTCCCACCCCTGCGGCAAAGGACCCTGACCTGCCGGTGGTTACCGGGGATGCGCGTGCGCCGGATGACGCGCCGGGCGGATGGCGGCGGGCAGGATGATGGCCACTCTGCGGCCACCGTCCGGGGTCCGTTCGCTGCGGATCGTGTCCCCCATCGCCTCGGCGAGGTCACGGGCGAGCCGCAGGGACAGGCCGTTGCCGTTGCCGTTGCCGTTGCCCGCGGCCCGGCCCTCGCCCTGGTCGGTCACGCAGATCGTCACCTCGCTGCCGGTGACGGCGGCGGTGAGGGCCGGCGGCGCGTCGGCCGGGCTGTGGTGCAGGGCGTCGGCCATCAGGCTGGTCAGGATGCGGGTGAGCAGCGCTGCGTCGGCGATCACGTCCGGGAGGTCCTCCGGGGTCTGCAGCGTGATGTGATGCCCGCCCGGCCCGAGGTCCTCGAGGCACGCGGCGATGACCTCGTCCAGGTCCACCGGGCGCAGGTAGGTTTCCAGCGCCCCGGCATGCAGCCGGCTGAGGTCGCTGGCGTCGTTCACCAGCCTGGCCACCCGCGCGAGCGCCCGGCGGGCCGAGCTGACCAGCGCGGCGTTCTCCTCCGCGGTGCGCGGGCCGGGCTCGGCCAGGCGGTCGACGGCGGCCTGGGCCGCCGTGGTGAGCTCATGAGCCTTCTGGGTGGTCGCCGCGATCAGGCCGGCACGGGAGCGCTGGCCGTCGGGCTGCGCGGCGGCGCGGGCGTCCTGCCTGGTCTCGCGGCCGTGGATGATCCCGGCCACCACCTCGGCGGCGCACGAGTGAAGGATCCGCATGTCCCTGGCTCCGGGCCGGGGCCCCCGGGCGGCCAGGGTGAAGGTCTCGCTGATCAGAAGCTGCACGTCGGCCCCTGGGCCTTCCGGTGCGCGCTCCCCTGCGCTGGCGGCGACGAACCAGCCGCCGTCTGGCCGGCGCTCCAGCAGGCTGACCGCTTCCAGGCCGAACATCTCGCGGATCTCCTCGAGCAGCGTGGGCGGGTCGCCGCGCCCGCGCAGCACGCTGCTGGCGAGCCGGGTGAGTGCCGCGGCTCGCGCGCTCGCCTCCGCGGCCCGGGCCCGGCGCGAGCGCGGCATGGCCAGCACCCTGGCATGGTGGCGCCGGGTGTGCTCGGCGCCCTCGCGGCTGACCAGGTGCACGTCGATGTGCTCGGCGCGGCGCGCGAGCCGGGTCGGCGTGCTCTTCCCCGCGACCAGGGTGAGGAACCGGCTGCGGCGGCTCGCGCCGAGGACCATCTGCGTGGCGTTCTCGGCGCGGGCGAACTGCAGCAGCGCGTCGGCCACGTCCTCGCCCGGTATCTGCCGGAAGCTGCCGCCGAGCGACGTCACCAGCGCCTGCTGCTCGTCCAGGATCGAGGTGTCGCCGGCCGTCAGCCCGTCCGCCGGGGTGACGTGCACCGCGATCAGGTCACTGCCCGGTGTCCTGGCCGCGATCCGCGCGGCGCGCCGGATGACCGCCTGGTCGGCCTTCTCCCCGGCGATGGCCACGATGATCCGCTCCCTGGTCTCCCAGGGCGCGGCGATGCCGTGCTCGGCCCGGTAGCGCTGCATGCCCTCGTCCACCCGGTCGGCGAGCCAGAGCAGCGCCAGCTCCCGCAGCGCGGTCAGGTTCCCGGGCCGGAAGTAATGGGTGAGCGCGGCGTCGATCCGGTCCGGCGGGTACACGTTGCCGTGCACCATCCGCCGCCGCAGCGCCTCGGGCGTCATGTCGACGAGCTCGATCTGCTCGGCACGGCGCGCCACCTCATCGGGCAGGGTCTCGCGCTGCGGCACCCCGGTGATCTGCTCGGTCACGTCATTGAGCGACTCCAGGTGCTGGATGTTCAGCGTGGTGATCACGTCGATGCCCGCGTCGAGCAGCTCGTCGACGTCCTGCCACCGCTTGACGTTCCGGCAGCCGGGCACGTTGGTGTGGGCGAGCTCGTCCACCAGGGCGACCTGCGGGTGCCGGGCGAGCAGCGCGTCGGTGTCCATCTCGGTGAAGGTCGCGCCGCGGTAGCTCAGCACGCGCCGCGGCACCGCTTCCAGCCCCTCGGCCATCTGCGCGGTCAGCCGCCGGCCATGCGCCTCCAGGAGCCCCACGACCACGTCGGTCCCGCGCCCCCTGCGCCGCTGGCCCTCCGCGAGCATCGCGTAGGTCTTGCCCACGCCCGGCGCAGCACCCAGGTAGATCCGCAGCATGCCCCTTCCCATGGCTGCCATGGTTGCCGGCGCGCCGGCCGCGGTGACAGGGCCTTTTTACCCCGGTGACCTGACAGAGGTCCTGTGCCGGGGGTGTGCACAGGGAAGCCGGGGAACGCCTGCGGGCATAAGTTACCTGCGAGGCGATTTCCCTCCGCCGGCATTACCCGGATCAGGTCTGGAGGTCGCCGTCCGGCGCGGCCGTCCTGCCGCGGCCTTCCGGCCTCTCAGCCGTGCCACCGGGAACTGCTGGCCAGGATCTCCGTTCCTGCCGCGTCCCTGCGGCGGCTTGGCTCCCTCGCTCGTCTCGCAGGCATATTCAGTGTTGGTCCGCCTGGTCGGCCCGCCTAGGGCCGAAGGTCCCGCCCTGGCCGGCCCTTGGTCCCGCCGCGCCGGGCCGGGCCCGCCGGATCAGGGCCGCGACGGCAGGGCCTGGGCGACGCGCCGCCGCAACTCCGCCAGCGCCGGGCTCATGGTGACGGGAGGGGCCGACGGGTCCCGCAGCAAGCGCGCGGCCGGCGGCA
>JASHPR010000114.1 GCA_030038015.1 Streptosporangiaceae bacterium | reverse complement strand
CATCCAGCAGCGCCCGCTGGTCACCGGGTGCCGGGCAGGGCACCTGCCGGACGTGGTGGCACAGGCAAAACGCCGGGTCGTCGGCCCAAAACGGCCGGCCGCACCCGGGCGGCGCCCGGTAAAGCCGCTGCCGCAGCCGGGGCACCGCAGCGACCCGCTCACCCAGCAGCCGCCGCGCCTGCCCCACGCTGAAGCCTGGCCCGGGGCCCAGCACAAGCACGGCGCCGACGTGCATCGGCGCAGGCCCGACATCCGCGGCCAGCAGCATCAGGTCAGCCGGACTGGCCCGGTCCACCGGCACCCGCGCGGGCCTGTGTGCGCCCGCCACGCCCAGCGCGGCAGGTGACGGGGACGGCCGGACGCCGCTGGTCACCTTAGAGCACCTCCCACGTGAACCATCCCCCGAGACCCGGGCCAGCCGCCAGAGTCGTTGGTCACCCGGCCGGCGAAGCCACCGGGCAGACCACCAGCACAAGCCCATCTCCCCGGCGCCCAATATGGCGATCCGGCGCGCAGCAATGCGAGAACCTCCCCGCTCGCAGGCCGACCTCCGCGAGGATGGCCGCAGCGTGTGTGCGGCGGCGCCTGCGTGTGCGCATGGGGCTGCGGCCGTGCCTGCTGGAGTAGCTGGCGGGCGGGATGGTCAGCTGAGATCGGCGAGGAATTGGCCCAGCAGCTCGGTGAACGTTGCGGTTGCCTCCTGATGGGCAGCGTGCCCAGCACCGGGGATCAGCTGCACGTGGCCGCGCCACAGGCTCGGAATGCTCAGCTGCTGGAGGTAGCCCAGGTTCACCAATTGCTCGCCCTCACCGTGCAGGATCGCCAGCGGGCGCCCCAAGGCGGCGACGATCGCCAGCTCGTCGGTGAACCTGCCCTCGCTCACGCTGGCGAACAGGCCAGCTCGCGCAGCGCCGTCGGTACGCAGGATGTCAGCGGTGAACTCATCCAGCGGCAGCGCTGATCCCGGGGCGGTGAAGCTCGCCGCGTAGGCACGTGCCAGTTCCGGGCTGACGTCGGCGGTGAAGCCGACGTTCATCGCCGGGTTGGGCAGGAACGCGTCTGCCATCTGGGCCGCGGAGGCGACCGGCGGCGTGCCGAAGATGACGTACCCGGCGGCGGCCGGCATGGCCGGGGCTGCCTCGAGCGCGATGTGGCCGCCCAAGCTCCAGCCCACGATCACCGCGCCGGCTGCCCCGCAGGCCTGGGTGAACCCGGCCAGTACCGCGGCATAACCGGGCAGGGAGTAAGCCGAGTGATCCGCCGCCGGAGCGGACTGGCCGTGCCCGGGCAGGTCGAAGGCTAGGCACCGGAAGCGTCGCCCGAACGGCCCGGTAAGCACCGGGAGCCAGGTCCGGGCCGACGACGAGTTGCCGTGCACGAAGACGACGGCGCGGCCGTCCCCCTCGCTCTCCAGGAACGCGATCTGCTGACCATCAACACTGACCACCCGCTCGTCCACGTGCCTTACCTCCCCATCTGACCGTCTCCGCCCAGCCAGCAGCACCCGTCCACCTCACCGGTCAGGCCCGCGCCCGGGACGCCATTGGCCCCGAACCAGGCGATCAAACCGCCCGATCACCCGCGGCAAACCCTTCTTCCTGCCGGGCCCAGTATCGCTACACCCGGCCCCAGCGGCGCCGAACCATCCTCTTCTTCTACCCGAAGGATCACACACCGTGACCGGATTCACTCCGCCCACGAGCGCGAATACCCGCCGTTCAGTACGGCGACGGGCAATCCGCTGACGTGGCCTTGAGGAGCGCGGAACGGGATAATCGGGACGCAGCGGTGATGCGATGACCGTAGAGCGGATCTGCCACATCACCGCTGACGCTCCTGCCCGGTCGCAACCGAGGTGGGGCCGGGTGACTGTGATCGGCACGCTCGCTGGCGCGGTGATCAGTATCAGCCGCGCCGGACGGCGAAGTTGTAGCAGCCGTAGCCCACATTGCGCAGGTGCACGAGCGTGACGTCCGGCCGGGCGAGCAGTTCGCGGATCACGGTCATCGCATGCTCGCCGTCGTGGACTAGGACGCCGCCGGCGATCCGGCCGTCCCGGTCGTAGGCGCGCACCACCTGCTGGCGGTGGCTCAAGGCGGGCGGGTACCGGTCAGGGGTGAGGTAGCCGCCGCAGCGGTCGGCGTGGATGAACACCGGGCCGCGCTCGGCGTAGGCACCACGGGTGCCGGGCGGGGTGTAAGCGATGAGCAGCACCTGCTCGCCAGGGGCGGATTCCCGCAGGCAGCACCGCAGCGGACTGCCGCCGTCCGTGTCCGTCTGCACGGTCAGCCGGTTGCCGGCTTCGTCCACCCCGGCCGCCCTGATTTCTTGCAGTCTGCCCGGCGGGATCGGCTCGAAGACGAGCCTGCGTCCGGCTGGAGTCTCAGTCATGATCTGCTCAGAAGGATGCGTGGTCATGCCAGGCAGACGCCGGGGGAAGTGACAACGTGAGGTGACGAAGCTGAAAACGCACGCCCGTACCTTTATGTGGCCACCACTCACGCTCTGTAATTCGCGCGGCGGCCGTCGGCCCTCCGCAACCTGCCGTTATGCGTGGTGATCGCGATCGGCTTGGCGTTGGTGGGTAGCGCGCCGTAACTGTCGATCTGCGTGCGGCCGCCGCGCAATCGACGGTTGATGAGACTGCGGGAGTGTGACCGAGCGTAGCGGTTGTGGCCCATCGAGCTGGTCGTCCTCGAGGCCATCGACACTTGATCCGGATGGCGTGACGGCGGGAGCTGAACACCGACGCACGGCATCATCACCGTTTATCATTTCCGCGCCCGCAAATGACCCGGTGAGCGGGCACCCAAGTCACCCGGTATGCCGAGATCACAGCGGGAAGCCGCTCACGGTGATCTGGCCATTCCCCAGCGGTCCAGGCTCCCCAGGCCTACGCTCGATGTACAGGCTGGCTCTCAGCAAGTTGGGGGGACGCCATGCCAGATGACAGCGTCCGTGCGGCTGACGACACGCGCAGGCTCCGGGCCAGGTTCCCCCGGTGGGGCATTCTGTTTGATCCACTGGAAAGCGTGTGGGTCGCGGTTCGCGGCAAGCGAACGCTTGTCGCGGCCAGCAGCCCCGAGAAGCTGACCGAGCAGGTAGAGGCAGCGATCCGGGGCGAGGCCGGGCTGGATGAGGGCGACAAGACCCGGACATGGCGTGCCCTCCGCAAGCATGGACCAGGCTAGCGGCCGCGGCAAAGGAATGGTGCGGCCTCAGGCGGGTTCCTGGCTAACGGTAACGATGCGCCAGCGATCCACGACACGCCTCACGTACCTGATCCGCCGTTATGGTCGGACTTAAGGCACTCGGTGTCCGCCAGCTGAGGCACGCGGAACAGGTTGATCTGCGAGCGCGTTCGCCGTTGATCACCGGGTCGTGGTCACCATCCTCCTTCCGCCGGAGACGTGTTCCCAGCGGGCGGGTCAGCGGGCGCCCCGGCTGGGCGGGGCGCCGAGCCCGCCAGCGGGCTGGTGTCGAGGTACCTGACCTCGAAGACCCGCTCGGTGAACTTCCAGCCGTCGCCGGTGCGCCGGTAGCGGTCGTGGTATATGGCGTAGTTCAGCCCCTGGCGGCCGTCGCGGGCGCGGGCGAGCTCTTGGATGTAGGCACGGCCGGTCGCGGTGTCGCCGTCCAGCTGGATCGTGCCCGGGTGCGTGGTCTGCACGAAGAAGTCCAACAGGCCCTGCAGCCGCTCGATCTCGGCGCGGATCTCCTCCCGGCCGGCCATCTCGGCGGGGATGTTGGGCATCCGCCACGCGCCGTCGTGGGTGAACAGCGACGCGAAGCGGTCGTAGTCGCGCATCATCGCCGCGTCGGTGAACTCGCCGCGCAGCGCCTCGATCTCGACCCGGTCAGCGATGGCCTGAAGGTCGCTCATCGGCTTCCTCCCTCTCTGTGTTGCGGTGTCTGCCGGCTGGCGGTTCCCCCTGCGGCGCTTTCCCGAGCCCTGCGGAGTGGCAGGGATACCCCGGTCTAATTCCTTTTCCGGCAGTCGCGCCACATCAGACACCGGCCCGATATGGCGAAGCTTGTCGGGATTGACCACGGCGCGGATCGCCTGGACCACGCCGCCGGCCATCTCAAGCTCGAACACGGTGAACACCCGCCCCGCGGCGTCGTACCCGACCGCGCCCGGCTGGCCGTTGACCCAGGCCAGCCGGAGGCAAGTGCCCAGCGACCGGCCCCGGCGGAAAAGCCCGCCCAGCAGGCGGGCGACTCGCTCCCGCCCGTGCAGCGGCCCGCCGGCCGCCTGCGCCTTGCCGCCGCCGTCGGCATGGAACACCACGTCCGGCGCGAGCATGCCGAGCAGCACGTCCATGTCGCCGCCATCGGCGGCCTCGAAGAACCTGCGGGCCAGTTCCTCGCCCTCCGCCCGCCGCGCCGGGGACGGCGCAATGCAGCGCGCCTGCCCTCCGGCGGCGATGCGCTGCCGGGCCCGGGCGAAGATCTGCCGGCAGTTCACCTCGGTCTTGCCGGTGATCCGCGCCACGTCCGGGTAGCCGTACCCGAACACCTCGCGCAGCATGAACACCGCCCGCTCCCCCGGCGAAAGGGCCTCCAGCAGCACCAGGAACGCCATCGACAGCGAGTCGGCCAGCTCGGCGTGCCCGGCCGGCCCCGGCGCGCCGGCGGGCACGACGACCGGCTCGGGCAGCCAGTCGCCCACGTACGTCTCCCGCCGCACCCGCGCCGAACGCAGGTAGTTGATGCCCAGCCGGGTCACCGCCGCCGCGAGGTACGCCCTCGGATCGGCGATCGTGGTTCCCGCCCGGTGGGCCCGGGTCAGGCCGAGGAACGCGTCCTGCACGATGTCCTCGGCGTCGCCCACCGATCCGGTCATCCCGTAGGCGATGGAGAACAGCAGCGGCCGGTACTCCTGCCCCGCCGCGCCGGCCTCATCCGCGGACCCAGGCACGGAATCCCTCCCGCCAGCTCGCATACCGCGGCTCCCAGCCGAGGTCGTTCCTTGCCTTCTCGTTCGAGGACCCGCGCGCGCTGATCATCTGGGCCACGACGAACTCCCCGGCGAGCAGCCGCCCGAGCCAGGCGGGCACGCGCAGCGGCGGCTTGGCGCCCGCGACCTGGGCCAGGTACGGCAGCCACTCCGCGACCGGCGCCGGGTCGTCGTCCACCACGTTGTACACGCCGGGCGCGCCCTGGCCGACCGCCGCGACCGTCGCCGCCGCGGCGTCGGTGATCTCGATGAACGACCAGACCCCGGTCCCGCCGCCGATCACCGGCAGCTGCCGCTTCCGCAGCATCTCCACCAGGAAGTCCGAGGCGCCCGGCCCGTAGAAGCTGCCGTAGCGCAGCACGATCCCCTCCGCCGCCCCGGCCGGCACGGCCGTGTCCACATGGCTGATCGCCGCCTGCATCTGCGCCGCCGACCGGATGGGCCGCCAGCCGGGCGGATCGTCTTCGGTCTTCAGCCCGCCGCCGGAACGCTGGTCCGGCCCGGGGCCTGCGTAGCCTTGCGCGATGACCCGGCGGGCGCCCGCCCCCGCCGCAGCCGCCAGCAGGTTGTCGGTGCCCCGGGTCCGCAGCTCGTTCGTGGCGGCGAACGCCTTGTCGGGGTTACGCAGGCTCCGCATGCCCGCCAGCGCGGTCATCTGGTGCACGATCACCTCCGGCGACGCGGCCCGCACCGCCGCGATCACCGCCTCCCGGTCCAGCCCGTCGAGGATCACCGGCTCCGCGCCCGCCGCGCGCAACTGCGCGACCTTGCTGGGCGTCCTGGTGGTGGCGGTGACCTGGTGGCCCGCCGCGACCAGCCCGGGAACCAGGTGCCGTCCCAGTGCCCGGGTCGCTCCCGTGACGAACACTCGCATGATCTTTTCCTTCCGCCTGGTGCTTTCCCTTGAAGACAAGACAGCACCCCAAGCTGTGACACTCTCCGGCCCGCCTTCCGAACCGCGCGGGGTGATCGAGCAGGCCCGCCACTTGACGCTCCCGATCCGCCTGCGTGGTTCGCGGTTGTCCACTGTGATCACGAGCCCGAGCCAGATCGGGGTGATTGGCGCGCTGCGGTCGCCCCGCAAGGGCGCCGCGTTTGCGCCAGGCACAGTGGTGACGGGCGGGCGGCTGGTTTCCGGGCAGCACGAGAGGACCAGACAGTGAGCAAGCTGGGGCTCGGGAGGATCGGCATCGCGCTGAGCGTCTCAGACACCTACCGCGACGAGGCCGCTGAACTGGAGCGGTTGGGGTATTCGGCGATCTGGCTGCCGGGCGGCCAGATCGACAATCTGACCCGGCTGGCCGATGTCGTGGCGGCGGCGACGGCGGTGCCGGTCGGCTCGGCGGTCATCTCCCTGGACGTGTATTCCGCGGACATGGTGGCCGGGCTCTACGCGCGGCTGGAGGAAACCGCGCCCGGCCGGTTCGTGGCCGGGCTGGGCGGCCCGCAACAGCGTCGGCCCCTGGAGGCACTCAACAGCTTCCTGGACCAGCTCGACCCGGTGCTGCCGCCTGACCGCCGGTTGCTAGCGGCGCTGGGCCCCCGCAAGCTGCAACTGGCCCGCGACCGCTGTGCCGGGGCCATCCTGCTGCTGGTCACCCCGGGCTACACTAGCACCGCCCGCCGGATCCTCGGCGACGAGCACGTGCTGGTTGTCGACCAGATGCTGGTCCTGGACACCGATGACGCCCGGGCACGCCACACCGCCCGGCGCCCGCTGGGCTTCCTGTCTGCCCTGCCCGGGTACCGGGCGAGCTTCGCACGGATGGGGTTCACCGACAGCGACATCACCGGCGTCAGCTAGCCATTGCCCTCACGCCAGGCAAGTTTGGGTTTGCGGCGGCCCATGCCCGGCCGTCACAACGTGGTTCAAATGATTGCCGACAGGGTCCACGTCCGGAGGCGCCAGCCTTGGCCTCGTGCTCACGGATCTCGTGTCCGGCGTGCTGGGCTTCACCATAGACGCTCTTTTCAAACGCATAGTCGCTCGGTCAGCTCCCGCCCGGTCCGCACTGGTCACGTTAAGTGATCGGCGCCGACCCGTGGAACGTGCGCGAACCGCCGATATGGCGTCAGTGCTGGTCGGTCGATGTCGGCGCCGATGCCGCCCCGAACTTGCCGTTATGTTCAAGACAGCCAGACAACCTGAGTGGCGCCGGAACTAATTCACGTAACTCCGTGATCACGGCCGGGTAGGATGGACGGCCGGGCAGCCGCAGCGTGGTCAGGCGGCGTAGGTGCGGGCCACCCGCAGCGCCGTGGCCGCGTCCGGCCCCGTGGCCGTCAGGCCCGAAGCGTCCGGGGCCAGCCGCTGGGCGGCGACCCGGCAGAACGCCCCCGCCGCACCGGTGATGCACGACCCGGCGTCCGCCGGCCCGAACTCCCACCGCTCGCCGCCGGGCCCGGTGAGCT
>JASHPR010000113.1 GCA_030038015.1 Streptosporangiaceae bacterium | reverse complement strand
GCGGTCAAGGCAACGGCCCGGTGATGCCGGGCTCGATCCCCGGGCTGCCGGACGGGTTCGGCGGCGGAGCGGGCGACGGCGGATTCAAGCTGCCGCCGGGATTCGGCGCCCCGCAGCCGAACCTGCCGCCGGGGCTGCGCGGGCCGGTGCCGAACCGCCGCGGCCGCCCCGGCAAGAAGGGCAGGTAGCCCGCTCCGGATGCCCGGGCAGCGAGGCGGGCACCCCCGGGGCAGGGGCGAGCCGGCCTGCCGGGCGCAGGCGGCCCGGCGGCGATGACACCTGCGCTTCCCGCATCTGGCAGAATGAGACCGCGACAGCGGCTTCGCGGGGCCCTCTCTTACCCGCTGGGCCGCCTCCATGGGCAGCACCGCCAGCTCCCCGCCTGGCGTTTCCGCCGCCCGCCACCGAAACTGCTGGGAGAAGACCGCACCCGTGGCTGTAAAGATCAAGCTGAAGCGCCTGGGCAAGATCCGGGAGCCCTACTACAGGATCGTCGTCGCCGATTCCCGCACCAAGCGGGACGGGCGGGCGATCGAGGAGATCGGCAAGTACCACCCGAAGGCCGAACCGTCGTTCATCGAGGTCGACTCGGACCGGGCACAGCACTGGCTGTCCGTGGGGGCGCAGCCCACCGACCCGGTCAGGAAGATCCTTGAGATCACCGGCGACTGGCAGAAGTTCAAGGGCCTGCCGGGCACCGAGGGGACGCTGAAGACCGCCGCCCCGAAGGAAGACCGGAAAGAGATCTTCGCCGCTGCCGTCAAGGAGACCCTGGGGGACACCGCCGGGGGCTCGAAGGGCAGGGGCAGGTCCGCGGCCGCGAGCAAGGAACCCGACTCCGGGGCCGACAAGGCCGGCAAGGCCGGCAGGGCGGCGGACAAGCCCGCCCGGGGCAGGGACAAGGCCAAGGACACCGCCGCCGGCGCAGAGGCCGCAGCGGCGCAGGCCCGCGAGGCCGAGGCCGCTCCGGCCGCCGCGGCGGCCGGAGCGGATGCGGGCGCGGATGCCGCCGGCAGCGAATGACATGCTCGAGGAGGCCCTCGAGCACCTGGTGCGGGGCATCGTCGAGTACCCCGACGACGTCCGGGTGAGCAGCCGCGGGCTCCGCCGTGGCCGGGTCCTCGAGGTCCGGGTGCACCCCGATGACCTGGGCAAGGTCATCGGCCGCGGAGGGCGGACGGCCAGGGCGCTGCGGACGGTGATGGGCTCCCTGGCGGGCAGCTCCTACGTCAGGGTCGACCTCCTGGACACCGACGAGATCCGCTAGCCAACAGGCCGCGCGGGCAGGGCGCCGGATAAGGGAGCGGTGATCATGAAGCGGGAAGGGGAGGCGGGCGGGCGGATCGCGGGGCGGAGGAGAAGCGAATAGTGGAGCTATTCGCGACGACGGCAACGCCGCGAGGCGCCGCCTGGGCGCCGCGAGCCTGGCAGTCCTGCCCGCGCGGCCTGTGATGCAGCTTGTCGTCGGCCGGATAGGCCGGCCGCACGGGATCCGCGGTGAGCTGACCGTGCAGGTGCACACGGACGACCCGGACCTCAGGTTCGCGGCCGGCTCGGTGCTGGCGACCGAGCCGGCCGCGCGCGGCCCGCTGACCGTCTCGTCGTCGCGGTGGCACTCCGGCCGCCTGCTGGTCAGCTTCGAGGGCTACGCAGACCGGACCAGCGCCGAGGGCCTGCGCGGCACGCTTCTCGTCATGGACTCGGCCCAGGCCGGCCCGACGGCGGACCCGGACGAGTTCCACGATTACGAACTGATCGGGCTCGACGTGGTGACCGTGGCCGGCGAGCCGGTCGGGGCGGTGACCGACGTGCTGCACCAGGGCCAGGACCTGCTGGTGGTCAGGCCCGGGCCGGGCGGCGGCCCGGCCGCCGCGGAGATCCTGGTGCCGTTCGTCGCCGCCATCGTCCCCGAGGTCGACGTCACGGCCGGCCGCCTGGTCATCGACCCGCCCCCCGGCTTGCTCGACCTCGGCGCGCCAGACTAAGCAGGTGGCGTCACGTTCAAGATAGACATCATCACCATCTTCCCGGAGTACTTCGCGCCGCTCCGGGTCTCCCTGATCGGCAAGGCCACGGCGCGCGGTGACATCGAGATCCGGGTGCACGACCTGCGGGCATGGGCGCACGACGCGCACCGCACGGTGGACGACGCCCCGTTCGGCGGCGGGCCGGGGATGGTGATGAAGCCAGAGCCGTGGGGCGAGGCCCTCGACGCGGTCGTCCCGCCCGGCTCGCCGGCCAGGCTGGTGCTGCCCAGCCCGGGCGGCGTGCCGTTCACGCAGGAAATGGCGGCCAGGTATGCGCGGGAGAGCCATCTCGTTTTCGCCTGCGGCCGGTATGAGGGCATCGACGCGCGCGTGGCCGAGGAGGCGCGCACCCGGATGCCCGTGGACGAGGTGACGATCGGCGACTACGTGCTGGCCGGGGGCGAGCCCGCCGTGCTGGTGATGACGGAGGCGGTGTGCAGGCTGCTGCCCGGCGTCGTCGGCAACGCCGGCTCCACGTCGGACGACTCGTTCGGCGGCGGCTCCGGGCCCATGGCGGGGCTCCTCGAGGGGCCCGCCTACACCCGGCCCCGCGCCTGGCGGGGGCGGGAGGTGCCGCCGGTGCTGCTGTCCGGGGATCACGCGGCCATCGCCCGGTGGCGCCGCGACGCCGCGCTGCGCAAGACCGCGGCGAACCGGCCCGACCTGGCCGCCAGGCTCGCCTCGGGCGGCAGCACGTCAGCGGGGCCCGGCGGCCTCGATTCCCGGGACCGGGAGGTCCTGTCTGAGGCTGGCTTTCCACTCAGCGGCCAAGATATGGCAGACTGAATTCGCCGCCCCGCACGTGCGTTAGCGGGGCGTGGCCCGGGCGCGTGGCGCCATGGCCCCCAGAGACCGATCAGCGCGTTCGCAGGCGTGCGCGTGATGACGAACGAGGAACTGCAGCGATGCACACCGCGATTGCCGAACTGGAGCAGGCACAGATCCGGTCGGACGTCCCAGAGTTCAGGCCGGGCGATACCCTGAGGGTGCACGTCCGGGTCGTGGAGGGCACGCGCTCCAGGATCCAGGTCTTCCAGGGCGTCGTCCTGCGCCGCCAGGGCGGCGGCGTGCGCGAGACCTTCACGGTTCGCAAGATCAGCTACGGCGTGGGCGTGGAGCGGACCTTCCCCGTGCACAGCCCCTCGATCGACAAGATCGAGGTCGTCACCCGCGGCCGCGTGCGCCGGGCCAAGCTGTACTACCTGCGCTCGCTGCGCGGGAAAGCGGCCCGGATCAAGGAACGCCGCGAGCCGGCGCGCTAGGCCGGCCGACCGCTTCGTGGCCGGAGAAGGCTCGGCCGGGAAGGCGCGGGGGTCGCGGCACCGGATGCCACGACCCGCCCGCGGGAACGAGCATGCCTGGCTCGATTCCGCCGCGCGGCGGGTGGGGAAGGACCCGGAGGGCCCGCCAGCGGCGGGCGGCGGCGAGGACGACTTCAAGTACATCCTGGCCGATTCCGGCGGCGCCGGCCGGCCGGGCGGCGGGCCCTACGTGACGTCTGATCCGGAACGGGTAGCCGCGCGCACGCCCGGAATCGCCGAGCGGGATGTGGCGGGCGGCTCGCTGGCGCCCGCGGACTCTGGCGAGCCGAGGGCGCGCCGGCGGAAGCCCCGGTCGTTCTGGCGCGAGCTGCCGGTGCTGGTCGTGATCGCCCTGGCGATCGCCCTGCTGATCAAGACGTTCGTGGTCCAGGCGTTCTTCATCCCGTCGTCCTCGATGGAGAACACGCTGGACATCGGCGACAAGGTGCTCGTCAACAAGCTCGTCTACCACTTCCGCCCGATCGAGCCCGGCGACGTCATCGTGTTCAACGGGGACGGCTCCTGGGAGCCGGAGCCTTCGTCGTCCGCGGCCTCCCCCGACCCCGTGGTCCGGCTGTACGACGCGACCCTGGACCCGCTGTTCCACGCGGTCGCCGGGCTGTTCGGGACGGCGCCGGGGCAGACGGACTTCATCAAGCGGGTGATCGGCGTCCCCGGCGACCACGTCGCCTGCTGCAACGCCGCGGGCGACGTGACGGTCAACGGGGTGGCCCTGCACGAGCAGTCCTACCTGTTCCCCGGGAACCCGCCGTCGATGCAGCGGTTCAGCGTCACCGTTCCGCCCGGCCGGCTGTGGGTCATGGGGGACCACCGGAGCATCTCCTGGGACTCCCGCGGCCACATGCAGGATCCCGGCGGCGGGACCATCCCGGAGAACATGGTGATCGGCCGGGCCTTCATGATCGTCTGGCCGCCGAGCCGGTGGCGGATCCTGCCGATCCCGTCCACGTTCGACCAGCCGGGCATCATCCCGGTCAGCGCCGCCACCACCGCCAGCGCCGCCAGCGCGGCCAGCGCCGCCAGCGTGGCGGCCGGCAAGGCGGTCGCGGCTGGCGTGATCGTGGCGCCCGCCGCGCCCTACCTGCCCCTGG
>JASHPR010000112.1 GCA_030038015.1 Streptosporangiaceae bacterium | reverse complement strand
TGAGGATCTTCACCCAGGCCTCGTAGAGCGCCCAGGCGCCGTCCATCTCCACGTGCGATTCCATGATCGGCGGGAACGCGCCGATCGCGTCCACCGCCGAGACGAACGAGAACGCCCGCCCGGCCAGGTAGTCCGACGAGCCCGAGCACCAGAAGCCGATGTCGCCCTTGGACAGCCCGGTGCTCCGCAGCACCTCGGCGAAGATGGGGACGAGCATCTCCACCCCGCTGGTGGTGGTCTCGCCCGCCCGGACGACCGGGGACTGGGCAAAGCCGACAACGGCGACGCCGGTCACTGCGCTGCGCTCACGTGGCTGTGCCGTCCTTCACAGGTGGCGGGCGTACGTCTCGTACGGGGCGTCCGGCTCGCCGGTGGGCCGGAAGTGGTCGATGTTCTCCAGCGTCGTCCCCCACTGCTCCCGCGGCTTCCATTCGGCCCGCACCCGCATGCCCATCCGGACCTCGCCGGCGTCGCAGCCCAGGATCAGGTGCTGGAACGGGATGTCGGCGCCGTCGAGCAGCACGGAGGCCGCCACGTAGGGCGCCGCGACACGCTGCCCGGGGAAGTCCACGTTCACCACGCAGAACGTGGTCACGATGCCCCGGTCGGGAAGCTCGACCTCGCCCGCGGTCGGCACCCCGTCGGTGGGGCAGGCCCCGCGCGGCGGGACGTAGACCTTGCCGCAGGCCGGGCAGCGCTGCCCGAGCAGCCGCCCGTCGGCGAGCCCGCGCAGGAAGCTGCTCTCCTCGGGCGAGGCGGTGTGCTCGTAGTGCAGCCGCACCGGCGTGGTCATCATGGTGACCGGCGCCGCCGGTCCGGCCTCGCCCGCCGCCGGCCCGGCTGGTCCCGGCGCCCCGGTCACGGGCTCGAAACACGCCATGTCGCGGATGTGCCCGGACCGGTTTCCGGCCCACCGTGGGCGCACCCGCATCCCGGTTCGCATCGCCCCGGGCGACCCCGCGTCCACCGCGTGCAGCATCGCGGTGTCCGCGCCGTCCAGGCGGATCAGCGCCCAGGCGAACGGATGCGCCAGCGGCTGACCCTCGAGCGGATGCGGTGCCCACGACCAGGTAAGGACGGTTCCCTCCGGGCCGACCTGGACCAGCTCGGCCGGGGGGGCGAACGTCACGGGGTCGAACTCGAACGGCGGGGCGTGCACCCTGCCGTCAGCGCCCCGCGAGCCGAGGATGCGCCGGTCGGCCAGGGCCGCCATGAACCGGCTCAGCGTCGGGCCGAGCGAGCGGGTGTAGTCGAACCCGATCTCCAGCGGAGCGCGCAGCGGCTGGTTCACGGTTCAGAGTGAAACATGTTTCTCCAGCGGTGGGCAATAACCAGCCAGATGCGGGACGTCTTCCGCCCGGTCCTCCGGTAGAACCTGTTTCAGATGAGCGCGCCGTCCCACGCCGGCCGCGGTCCTCGCCCTGATCGAGGCCCTCGCCCAGCCGGCCGGCAGCCCGGCGGTGCAGCGCCTGGCGGCCGGGCCACCCGATGCGGTATAGCGGAGACGTGGCACCAGTCTCCGGCTCGCCCGCCGAGGCGCGGCAGCGGTTCCGGGCCGGGCTCGCCGGTCCGACCGCGGCGTGGGCGCCCGGCTACGTCCAGGCCAACCTGGTCGTGCTGCCGCAGGATGCCGCCTGCGACTTCATGCTGTTCGCGCGCCGGAACCCCAAGCCCTGCCCGCTGCTGGACGTCACCGACCCGGGCGTGCCCGCCAGCAGCCTGGCCCCCGGCGCGGACCTGCGGACGGACCTGCCGGCCTACCGGGTCTGGGAGCACGGGACGTGCGTCGCCGAGACGGCGGACGTCACCGGGTACTGGCGCGACGACCTGGTCGCGTTCCTCATCGGGTGCAGCTTCACGTTCGAGCGCGCGCTGACGGCCGCGGGCGTGCCCGTCCGTCACGTCGAGCAGGGCCGCAACGTCCCGATGTACATCACCAGCGACCAGTGCCGCCCGGCCGGGATCTTCAGCGGCCCGCTGGTGGTGTCCATGCGGCCGGTACCCGCCGGCCGCGTCCCGGCTGCCACCGCCGTCACCGCCAGGTACCCGGCCATGCACGGCGGCCCGGTGCACGCGGGCAGCCCGGCGGCGCTCGGCATCGCCGACCTTTCCAGGCCGGACTTCGGTGACCCGGTGACGTTCCACGCCGGGGACGTGCCGGTGTTCTGGGCCTGCGGCGTCACCCCGCAGGTGGCGCTGGCCAGCGCGCGCCCGCCGTTCGCGATCACGCACGCGCCCGGGCACATGTTCATCACCGACGTGCGTGACGAGGCCTACGCGGTCTGACCTGCCCTGACGCCGCGCCGGATCGCTTCGGGCCGGATCGCGGCGCGAGCCCGGAACTGGTTTGGCCTGCGGCCTCGCCGGGCAGCGAGAACGCCAGGGCGGAATCGGGGTGAGCGCGATGAATCCGGTCGAGCGGGTGATCAGGAAGGTGGACGCCGCGCAGCAGCGGTTCGCGCCGACGGCATTCGTCTACGGGGTGATCAAGAAGTACGGGGACGACAACGGGGGCGTGCTGGTCGCCAACCTGGCCTACTCGAGCTTCGTCTCCCTGTTCCCGCTGCTGCTCGTGCTGGTGACCATCCTGGGCCTGGTCGCGGCGAGCGACCCGTCCTTCCGCCAGGCCGCGCTCGACGCGGTGGCCAAGCAGGTCCCGCTGATCGGCCATGAGCTGACCGGCAACGTGCACGAACTGCGGCGCTCCAGCGTGATCGGGCTGATCGTCGGCCTGCTCGTGCTGATCTGGGGGGCGACCGGGCTGGCGCAGGCCGGCCTGTTCACGATGGCGCAGGTCTGGAATCTGCCCGGGCCGGCCAGGCCCGGCTACCTGCAGCGGCTGGGCCGCGCCGTGGCGTTCCTCGCCCTGCTCGGCGCGGGCGTGGTGGTGACCACGCTGCTCGCCAGCCTCAACACCTACGGGCGCAACGCCCCCGCCCTGGTGGGCCTGGCGGAAGTGCTCGCGGTGGCGGTCAACGTGGGGATGTACTTCGGCGCCTTCCGGGTGCTCACCCCGAAGACCGTGCCCAGCCTTTCGCTGGTCACCGGCGCGGTGGCCGGCGGCATCGCCTGGACGGTGCTGCAGATCCTCGGGACCTACCTGGTGCACCACTTCCTGCACAGCAGTTCGGCCTATGGCGTGTTCGCGACCGTGCTCGGCCTGCTGGCCTGGATCTACCTGGCCGTCGAGATCACCGTGTACGCCGCTGAGGTCAACGCGGTCCTGGCCAGGCACCTGTGGCCGCGGGCCATGGTCCAGCCGCCGCTCACCGAGGCCGACCGGGCCAGCATGGCGCTGCAGGCGCTGCAGAACCAGCGGCGCGCAGAGCAGTCGGTCAAGGTGACGTTCGCCGACCGCAAGCCCGGCACCGCCGCGCCGGCCAGCACGCCGCAGACGCCGGAGCAGATCGAGCCCGGCGGCGTGGGCGAGGACCGGGGCCAGGGCGGGGATTCCGCCGCCAGCTAGGTTCCGGCCGGCCCGGCCCTACCGGTCGCGGAACTCCGGCTTGCGCTTCTCCGCGAACGCCCGCGGCCCCTCCCTGGCGTCCTCGCTCGCGAACACGGCCATGCCGATGCCGGCCTCGACCCGGAACGCGTCGTTCTCAGCCATGCCCTCGGTCTCGCGGATCGTGCGCAGGATCGCCCGGACGGCGACGGGCCCGTTCGCGGCGATCACGTCCGCGATCTCCAGCGCCTTCGCCAGCGCCTGGCCGTCCGGCACGACGTGGCTGATCAGGCCGATCCGCAGCGCCTCGGCAGCGCTGATGTGCCGCCCGGTCAGCAGCAGGTCGGCCGCGACCGCGTACGGGATCTGCCGCGGCAGCCGCACCGCCGAGCCGCCGAGCGGGAACAGCCCCCAGCGTGCCTCCGACACGCCGAACCTGGCGCTCTCGCCCGCCACCCTGATGTCTGTGGCCTGCAGGATCTCGGTGCCGCCCGCGATGGCCGGCCCTTCCACGGCCGCGATGAGCGGCTTGGCCAGCCGCCTGCCCTTCAGCAGCGGTTCGATCACCGACAGGTCAACGCCACCATCGGTGAACGTGACGCTGGGGTGTGACCTGGTCATGGCCTTGAGGTCGGCTCCGGCGCAGAACGCGCCCCCGGCGCCGGTCAGCACGCAGACCCGGATCCCCGGGTCGCTGTCCACCTGGTCCCACGCCTGGCGGAGCAGCGCCATCATCGGCCCGCTGAGCGCGTTGCGCGCCTCGGGACGGTTCATCGTCACGATCAGGACGTGGCCGCGCCGCTCGGTCAGCGCATGGGGCGGCCCGGCGGCGGCGTCCCCGCCCGCGGGCTCCGGGGTCGTGGCAGTCATCTCTCAACCTCGCTAAGGCCGGCCGCAGGGTTGCCCGAGACGATAACACGTTCTACTTTCTTTCCCATGGCCCTGAACTTCGCCGACCTCTTCGAGCATGCAGCGGACGTGTTCGGCGATCGCATCGCGGTGACCTGCGGGGATACCCAGGTGACGTACGCCGGGCTTGAGGAGCGCGTGAACCGGCTCGCGCATCACCTGGCGCGGATCGGGGTGGGGCCGGGCGATCACGTCGGCCTCTACGCCCGCAATTCGATCCCGGCGATCGAGACGCTGCTCGCCTCGTGCAAGCTGCGGGCCGGCGCCGTCAACATCAACTACCGGTACACCGAGAACGAGCTCCGCTACATGTTCTCGGACTCGGACCAGGTCGCGCTGGTCTACGACCGGGAGTTCGCGCCCCGGGTCGCCGCGGCGGCGGAGCACGCCCCGCGCCTGCGCGGGACCGTGGTGATCGACGACGGCAGTGCGGCCGGCATCGGCGACGGGACCGGCTACGAGGTGGCGCTGGCGGCGGCGTCGCCCGAACGCGACTTCCCGCCGCGCTCGGGCGACGACGTCTACATCCTCTACACGGGCGGCACGACCGGGCATCCCAAGGGGGTCATGTGGCGCCATGAGGACATCTGGCGCACGCTCTGCGGCGGCATCGACTTCACTACCGGGATCCCGCTGGCGGATGAGTGGGAGCAGTCCCGCCGCGGCCTGGAGAGCTCGGGGCTGGTGCGGCTCTGCGCGGCGCCGCTCATCCACGGCCAGGCGCAGGTCGCAGCGCTGATGGGCCTGTTCGCCGGGGACACGGTCGTGCTGCTGTCACGTTTCGATCCGCACGACGCGTGGCGCGCGGTCGAGCGCCACAAGGTGAACCTGATGGCGATCGTCGGGGACGCGATGGCCCGGCCGCTGATCGAGGCCTACCACGCGGGCGGGTACGACGCCTCCTCGCTCGTTGCCTTCTCGTCCACCGCCGCGCTGTTCTCGCCGGTGGTCAAGGACGCCTGCGCGAAGGCGCTGCCGGGCGTGGTCATCACGGAGGCGATCGGGTCGACCGAGACCGGCTTCGCCGGCCTGACCTTCGTCACCGCCGGCGCCGAGCAGCGCGGCGGCCCCACCGTGACGCCGGGACCGGACGTGATCGTGCTCGATGACGACGGCCGCCCGGCGGCTCCCGGGCAGATCGGCAGGCTGGCCAGGGGCGGGCACGTCCCGCTCGGCTACTACAACGACCCGGTGAAGACCGCCGCCCTGTTCGCCGACGTCGGCGGGAAGCGGTACACGGTGCCGGGTGACCTGGCCCGCGTCGAGGCGGACGGCACCATAACGCTGCTGGGCCGCGGGAACACGTGCGTGAACACCGGCGGCGAGAAGGTCTTCCCCGAGGAGGTGGAAGGCGCGCTCAAGTCCCACCCGGATGTGTTCGACGCGCTGGTGATCGGCGTGCCGGACGACCGCCTCGGCCAGCGGGTGGCGGCACTGGTGCAGCCGCGCGACGGCCGCGCCTTGGACCTTGCGGCGCTCGAGGCGCACCTGCGCGGCCAGATCGCCGGGTACAAGGTGCCGCGCAGCGTCTGGCTGGTCGACGCCGTCGCCCGCACGCCCAGCGGCAAGCCCGACTACACCTGGGCGCACCGGTACGCGGCCAACTGCCCCGCGAGCGCCGAGCGCACGGAGGCCGCATCCCATGGCGCCGGCCACACCGCAGCGTAGGAGGGACCGTGCGGACGCCGCTGTGCCCGCTCCTTGACATTGAGCACCCGATCGTCGGGTTCAGCCCGTCGGAGCACGTCGCCGCGGCGATCAGCCGCGCCGGCGGCCTCGGCGTGCTCGGCTGCGTGCGCTTCAACGACCCCGGCGAGCTTGACACGGTCCTGACCTGGATGGACGCGAACACCGGCGGCCGCCCGTACGGCGTCGACGTGGTGATGCCCGCGAAGGTGCCCACCGAGGGCGCCGCGGCCGACCTCGGCAGCCTGATCCCGGCCGGGCACAAGGATTTCGTGGAGCAGGCGCTCACCAGGCTCGGGGTCCCGCCGCTGCCCGACGGCTCGGAGGCCGGCGACGGCGTTCTCGGCTGGCTGCACTCGGTGGCCAGGCAGCACGTTGACGTGGCCCTCACCCACCGGCCGCGGCTGGTCGCGAACGCGCTCGGCCCGCCGCCGCCCGAGGTGATCTCCCAGGCTCACGCCCGCGGCGTGCTGGTGGCCGCGCTCGCGGGCAAGGCCGAGCACGCCCGCCATCACGTCGCGGACGGCGTGGACATCGTCATCGCCCAGGGCTACGAGGCTGGCGGCCACACCGGCGAGATCGCGACGATGGTGCTGGTGCCGGAGATCGCCGACGCGGTCGGCGCGCAGGCACCGGTGCTCGCCGCCGGCGGCATCGGCTGCGGGCGGCAGATCGCCGCGGCCCTCGCGCTCGGCGCCGTGGGCGTGTGGATGGGCTCGGCCTGGCTCACCACCGAGGAGTACACGCTCGGCTCCTCCGTGCCAGCGCTCCGGGATGCCCTGCTGGCGGCCACCTCGTCGGACACCGTCCGCTCGCGGATCTACAGCGGGAAGCCGGCCAGGCTGCTCAAGAACCGGTGGACGCGGGTCTGGGAGGAGCCGGGTGCCCCCGAGCCGCTCCCCATGCCGCTGCAGAACCTGCTGGTCAGCGAGGCGCACCAGCGGCTGATGCGGTCGGGCCAGCCAGACGTGCTGCCGATGCCGGTCGGGCAGATCGTCGGCCGGATGAACGACGTCCGGCCGGTGGCCGAGGTGATCGCCGCGCTGCTCAAGCAGACCGACGAGGCGCTGGATCGCCTCGGCACGCTCCGCCATTGATGCCGGTCAAGGCCGGAACTGCAGGGCCTGCGGCGCCGCGACGCGGCAGCGCGTAAGGGATACTGCTGGCATGGCCGATCGCAATGTGCTGGGCGGCGAGCTTGAGCCGTGTGGCGACGACCCGGTCACCGGGTTCTACCGGGACGGCTGCTGCAACACCGGGCCTGAGGACCTGGGCAGCCACACGATCTGCGCGGTGGTGACCGCCGAGTTCCTTGAGCACCAGCGCCGGATCGGGAACGACCTGACCACGCCCATGCCGCAGTACCAGTTCCCCGGGCTGGTGCCGGGTGACCGCTGGTGCGTGACCGCGGCGAACTGGCTGCGGGCGCACCGCGACGGGGCCGCGGCCTACGTGGTGCTCGCGTCCACGCACGAGCGGGCCCTCGATATCGTTCCGCTTGAGGCGCTGCAGGAGCACGCCATCGACGTGCCATCCAGCCCCGGCGCGCTCGAGGAGTGAGCAGACCCAACCCGCAAGGAGGTGGCCATGTCGTCCCGCGTTGAGTCGGTCGAGGTGCCCGGGGGCTCGTTCGGCCTGCCGGTATGGCTGCCCGACGCCGGCACGGGCCCCGGTCTGCTGCTGATCCAGGAGATCTTCGGGATCAGCGACTACATCCAGGAGGTGGCCGGGGACCTGGCCGGCCTCGGCTACGTGGTCGCCGCCCCCGACCTGTTCTGGCGGCTCGAGCCTGGCTTCCAGGCCGACCACGACCAGGCGGGCCTGGCCAGGTCGCTGGAGATGGGCCAGCGGTTCGACGCCGGGCAAGGGGTCGCCGACGCGGTCGCCGCACTTGATCACCTTGCGGACCTGCCCGAGGTCGAGGGCGGGTCCGGCGTCATCGGGTTCTGCCTCGGCGGAACGATCGCGTATCTCGTGGCCGGGCAGGCCGAGGTCGGCGCCGTGGTCTCGTTCTACGGCTCGGGTGTCCCCGACAGCCTCGAGGTCCTGGACCGGATCACCAGCCCGGTCCAGTTCCACTTCGGCGGCAGCGACCCCTACATCCCCCGCGACCAGGTCGCGCGGGTCGAAGCGGCAGCCGCGGGCAGGAAGCACGCGGAGGTCCGCGTGGAGGAGGATGCCGGGCACGCGTTCCACAACCGCAAGGCCCCGATGTTCCACATGCCCGAGCCGGCGGCCCGGGCCTGGCTGCGCACCGAGGAGTTCCTGCAGCAACACCTGCCCACCCGCCAGCACGAAACCACGGCATCCTGAGTCCCGCGCCGTGGGCCCCGGGCCGCAGCGGCGGCGGA
>JASHPR010000111.1 GCA_030038015.1 Streptosporangiaceae bacterium | reverse complement strand
AGGCCGATGTCGCGGTTCCAGAGCGACGCCGAGGTCGCCGACACGCTGGCGGGCCTGGCCGAGGGCAAGGTCGACGTGGTCATCGGCACGCACCGGCTGCTCTCCCCGGAGGTCAGGTTCGCCCGGCTCGGCCTGGTGATCATCGACGAGGAGCAGCGGTTCGGCGTCGAGCACAAGGAGTACTTCAAGCGGCTGCGCACCGAGGTCGACGTGCTGGCGATGTCCGCCACCCCGATCCCGCGCACGCTGGAGATGGGCGTCGCCGGGATCCGGGAGATGTCCACCATCCAGACCCCGCCCGAGGAGCGGCACCCCGTGCTGACGTTCGTCGGCCCGTACGACGAGAAGCAGATCGCCGCGGCGATCCGGCGCGAGCTGCTGCGCGACGGCCAGACCTTCTTCGTGCACAACCGGGTGTCCTCGATCAACAGGGTGGCTGCCCGGGTCGCCGAGCTTGTGCCCGAGGCCAGGGTCGCCGTGGCGCACGGCCAGATGAACGAGCACGTTCTCGAGAACGTGATGACCGAGTTCCTCGACCGCAGCCACGACGTGCTCGTGTCCACCACGATCGTCGAATCGGGGCTCGACATCGCGAACGCGAACACGCTGATCGTTGACCGTGCCGACGCCTACGGCCTGCCGCAGCTGCACCAGCTCCGCGGGCGGGTCGGCCGGGGCAGGGAACGCGGCTACTGCTACTTCCTGTTCCCCCCGGAGAAGCCGCTCACCGAGACCGCGCACGAGCGCCTGGCCACGATCCAGCAGCACTCCGGCACCGGCGCGGGCATGTACGTCGCGCTGAAGGACCTGGAGATCCGCGGCGCCGGCAACCTGCTCGGCGGCGAGCAGTCGGGCCACATCGCGGGCGTCGGGTTCGACCTGTACGTGCGGATGATCGGCGAGGCCGTGACCGAGCTGCGCGGCCAGGGCCCCGCCGAGCGGCCGGAAGTCAGGGTCGAGCTGCCGGTTGACGCGCACATCCCGCACGATTACGTCCCGGGGGAGCGGCTGCGCCTCGAGGCCTACACGCGGATAGCCGCGATCGACTCCGGCGACGACATCGCCGCCGTCCGCGACGAGCTGGCCGACCGGTACGGCCCGCCGCCGGCCCCGGTACTCAGCCTGCTCGCGGTGGCGCGGCTGCGGGCCAAGGCCAGGCGGGCCGGGCTCACCGACATCGGCCAGCAGGGCAACCACATCAGGTTTGCCCCTGTGGACCTGCCCGAGTCGCGCCAGGTGCGGGTGCAGCGGCTGTACCCGGGGACGCTGATCAAGCAGGCGGTGCGTACCATGCTCGTACCGGTGCCGAAGGCGGACGGCGCGCGTGCCGGGACCGGCCGGCCGGCCCCGGCACGGCCGGCCGTATCGCTGGGCGCCCCCCCGCTGCGCGACCAGGAACTGCTCGCCTGGTGCGAGGAACTGATCGGCGCGGTGCTCGGGGACGCCGCCCCGGCTGGACAGCAAGGGTAAGGAGGGAGCGTCGACGTGCTCCGCACGTGGATGAAGTTGGGCGCTGCCGTGCTCGTCGGCGGTGTCGCCGTCGCCGCGTGCGGGCCGGTGAAACTGGGCGCCGCCGCGATCCTCGGCACTCAGCGGGTCACGTCCACCAACCTGTCCGCCGAGGTGTCCAACCTCAACGAGGGCTACCAGCAGTACCGCCCGGGGATCCAGCTGCAGTACCCGGTGTCCCAGATGCCGCAGCAGGTGCTGGCCTGGATCGTCAGGTTCCAGGTGCGCGACCGGCTGGCCCAGCAGGAGGGGATCACGGTGACGCCGACCGAGGTGCAGCAGGCGCTGGCCGCCATCACCGCATCGATCAGGCAGAGCGGCAGCACTGCCCCGCTGGCAGAGGTCGCGGTCGCCAACGGGCTGCCGCCGGATATGCTCACAGACCTGGGCCAGTACCAGGCGATCGAGACCAAGGTGCTGGACAAGCTCGACGGCGGGAAGCTGCCGACATCCTTCACCGCCCAGCAGGCGCTGGAGAACAAGTTCAACACATCGCAGTGCCTCGCCGCGAAAAGCCTGGATATCCAGATCAACCCGCAGTTCGGCGAGCTGGACTACAGCGATTTCTCCGTTGTCCCCGCGCCGACGACCCTGTCGAAGCCCCAGTCTCCCCCGTCCGCGTCCCCCAAGGCGGAGCTGACCCCGCCCTGCTAGGCGGCGCCCTGCCTGGCCCGCGCCGCCCGCCTGCCCGGCCTTGCGGCGGCAGGGGCTGCCGCGCGGCCTGCCAGGCAAGCGCTGCCCACCCGCCTGTCCTTGCGGCGGCAGGGGCTGCCCCTCGGCACGGCTAGCCTTGGTGAGTGCCCGGAGCACCCGGCTCAGGAGGGCAGTTTCGTGATCTGGGTAGACGGCTGAGGTACCACGATCATGGAGACCGGCCCGCGGAGCTGGGGCGCGGGCGGGAAGCTAGCTGACCGTACGACCGGGCCGGGAGGCATGGGTGGCGCACGGCGAGAACGGCGGCCGGGCGGCGGGCGCGGCGCACGGTGAGGACGGCGGCCGGGCGGCGGGCGCGGCGCACGGCGAGGACGGCTGCCG
>JASHPR010000110.1 GCA_030038015.1 Streptosporangiaceae bacterium | reverse complement strand
CGGCGGCCTGCGGCCGCCCGGCCGGCCCGACGGGCTCGACGTCGCCTGGGCCGCGCTCTGCCTGCTCGGCCTGGCCTGCATCGCCGTGTACGCCCGGTGGCAGGCGGTGCCGTTCCATTTCGTGTGGATCACCCTGCTGCTGGCCATGTTCGCGCTGGTGATGCGCTACGCCCACCGGCGGCAGGCGGCCGGCGCCGAGCGCGCCCGGGCCAGCGACGAGAACGCCAGGCTGCTCGCGGCGCAGCGCAGGTTCCTGCAGGATGCCTCGCATCAGCTCAGGACCCCGATAACGATCGCCCTCGGCCACGCCGAGCTGCTGGCGCGCGAGCTCACCGGCCGGCGGCATGCTCGCGACATCGACCTCGTCGTCGGCGAGCTGACCAGGCTGAAGAGCCTTGCCGAGCGGCTGCTGCTGATCGCCGCGTCGGAGAATCCGGAGTTCCTGCGCCCCGAGCCGGTGGCCCTCGACGGCTTCATCATGGAGGCGCTGCGGCGCTGGCGGCCCACGGCAGAGCGGCGCTGGCAGCTCGGCAGGCTCGACGCCGCGACGGTCAGCGCCGACCGCGAGCGCCTCGGCCTGGCCGTGGACGCGCTGCTGGAGAACGCGGTGCAGCACACCGGCGCCGGCGACGTCATCAGGCTCTCGGTCAGGCGGGCCAGGGGCGGCGCGCGCCTGATCGTTGAGGACTCCGGGTCAGGGATCCCGCACGCCGAGCTGCCCTACATCTTCGACCGGTTCCGAACCGGCCGGGGAGGCACCGGCCTGGGGCTGGCGCTGTGCCGCGCGGTCGCGCACGGGCACGGCGGGGAGGTGCTGGCGCGCAGCACGCCAGGGTCAGGCAGTACATTCGAGTTCATGCTTCCCGGTAACTCTGGTGATTCCGCTGATCCGGCCCCCGCGGCCGGCCCGGCCGCCACGGGTGACGTGCCCGTAAGGGTGGCCGACGGCCCCTGGGGCAACGTGAGGCTGCAATGAGCGCCAACCCGACGCAGACAACGCAGGCCGGCCAGCGGCGCGCGGCCAGGCCGGCCGCGGGCCGCCGGCACGGGCTCAGCCGCCAGAGCACAATCGTCCTGGCCGGCGCCGGCGCCGCGCTGGTCGCCATCGCGCTGCTCACCATCCTGACGACGGGCGGCAAAGCGGCGCCGCCGCGCACGCCGCCCCTTGCCAGGGGCTTCACGCTCAGCGCTCTCGGCCGCCCTGGCCAGCACGTGTCCCTGGCCGCTTACGCCGGGAGGCCGCTGATCATCAACTTCTTCGCCTCCTGGTGCGCCCCGTGCAAGCGCGAGACCCCGCTGCTGGCCCGGTTCTACCGGGACCGCGGCGGCCGGACCTTGATCATCGGGATCGACGCCAACGACGAGGCCGGGCCGGCGGAGAAGTTCATCCAGGCCGCCGGCGTCACCTACCCGGTCGGCTCCGATCCCTTCCCCTCCCCGGTCACGACCTCCTACGGCGTCTACGGGCTGCCGCAGACGTTCTTCCTGAATGCGCAGCACCGCATCGTCAAGCACGTCATCGGCGGCGTGACCCTCACCGAGCTGAACCAGGGCGTCACCCTGATGGACGCGCGGAGCTGACCGGTGACCATGCCTCCCGGCCCGGTGACAGGGCGGACAGGCCCGGCCGGCGGACGCCCCGGCGCCGATCCGCCTTACGTGCCGATACGGCGGACCGGGTGGGCCACGCACCGCACTCCGCGCTGGGTGCTGGTGGCAATCGCCCTGGTGGCGGTGGGCGCGGTGCTGGTCGCGCTTGTGCACAAGCCCTCACAGGCGGAGCGCGCGTCGGATCTGCGCGGCTTCCTGAGCGACATGAACTACGACATCGAGTCCTGCGCGGGCGGGGTCGGCGAGTCGCTGTCCGCGCTGCGCCAGGCCGGGACCGACGCGTCGGAGATCCAGGACACCATCAGCATCGCCAACCAGGGCGCGAGCAACTGCGAGCCAGCGAACAACCTGCAGATCGATGACCTGGAGCAGTACCAGGTCACCGAGTCGCTGGCCAGCTTCCACCTGGGCAGCGTGGTCACCGGGCTGGTGAACTGGGCGGCTCCCGACGCCGTGAACGTGCAAACCGATGTCGCCACGATGCTGTCGGCGTCCAGCCCGGCAGCCAAGGCCAAGGACATGGCGGCCCTGCAGCAGGCGCTGCGGACGCTGAACGCCCAGCGTGCGGCCGTCGATGCGCCCATCAATGCCGCCATCAAGGCGCTGTCCGCCCACGCGTCGCCGCCCACCCTGCCGGGGTGAACAATGAGAGCGGGATGAACCGTAAGGAGATGTGAGTCCCGATGCCCGGGATGTATTCCGGACTCAACGACGACAACGCGACCCTCGTTGCCGCGTTCCGGGCTGCCCTGCTGCATCAGGGCATCTACGTGCTGCTGATCTTCGCGGTCCTGGCCGTGGCCTGGGTCAGCGCACGGGAGTGGCTCAGGCCGGCCAGGCTGCCCCGGCCGGTCACCCCCGAGCCCGCGTGGCGGCAGCTGCTGCGGATCGGCTTCGGGGTCATCTGGATCTTGGACGGGCTGCTGCAGGCGCAGCCGGACATGCCCGGCGGGCTTCCCTCGCAGGTGATCGAGCCCACCGCGGCGAGCTCGCCGACCTGGGTGCAGCACGTCGTGAACTCGGCGGGCACGACCTGGTCCTACCACCCGATCCAGGCGTCCGCCTCCGCGGTCTGGATCCAGCTCGGGATCGGCGTCTGGCTGATCGCCGCGTCCCGGGGTACCTGGTCCCGGCTTGCCGGGCTGGCCAGCGTGGCCTGGGGCCTGGTGGTCTGGGTGTTCGGCGAGGCCTTCGGCGGGATCTTCGCACCCGGCCTGACCTGGCTGTTCGGCGCGCCGGGCGCGGCGCTGTTCTACTGCGCGGCCGGCGCCCTGATCGCGCTGCCCGAGCGGGCCTGGCGCTCGCCGCGGCTGGGCCGCATCGTGCTGCCGGCCATGGGCGTGTTCTTCGCCGGCATGGCCGTGCTGCAGGCCTGGCCGGGGCGCGGGTTCTGGCAGGGCACGGTGCACGGCAAGCAGGGCATGCTCACCGGCATGGTCAGCTCGATGGCCAGCACGCCGCAGCCCGCCGCCATCTCCCGCCTGGTCGCCGATTTCGCGTCGTTCACCGCGGCGCACGGCTTCGCGGTGAACCTGTTCGTCGTGATCGCGCTGGCGGCCATCGGCGCCGGCCTGCTGAGCGCCGGCCTGCCCGAGCTGGGCCTGCGGCAGCCGCCACCGTGGCTGCTCCGCGCCACGGTGGTCGCGACGGTCGCGGCATGCCTCGCCGACTGGGTGCTGATCGAGGACTTCGGCTTCTTCGGCGGCCTGGGCACCGACCCGAACAGCATG
>JASHPR010000109.1 GCA_030038015.1 Streptosporangiaceae bacterium | reverse complement strand
GGTGGTTGCCGATCCGCGGCCGCTCGCCGGTCAGCTGTGCCTCGGCCAGGAAGCCCAGGTGCCCGGCCAGCGCCAGCGCGACGTCCTCCAGCGCCAGCGTTATCTGGCTGCCCTCGCCGGTGCGCTGCCGGTGCCGCTCGGCGGACAGCAGCCCGATGGCGGCGTACAGCCCGCACGCGATGTCCCAGGCCGGCAGCACGTGGTTCACCGGCCCCTGATGCTCCTCGGGCCCGGTGACCAGCGGGAACCCGATGCCCGCGTTGACCGTGTAGTCGACGGCCGGGCGCCCGTCGTGGTAGCCGGCGATCTGCAGGTGGATCAGGTCCGGCCGGATCCTGGCCAGCGGGGCGTAGCCAAGCCAGGGCCGGCCGACGGCGTTGGTCAGCACGATCCCGCCGCCGGTCCCCGACGCGGCGACGAGGCCGGCCAGGATCCGCTGCCCTTCGGGGTCCCGGAAGTTGAGCGTGACCGACTTCTTCGCCTTGTTCAGCCCGGTCCAGTACAGGCTGGTTCCGGACGGGGCAAGCGGCCAGCGGGTCTGGTCGGCCGCGCCGCCGATCGGGTCGATCCTGATCACGTCGGCGCCGAGCTGCGCCAGGGTCAGGCCGCCCAGCGGGGCGGCGACGAAGCTGGAGACCTCCAGGACCGTGAGCCCGGCCAGCGGCGCGCCCCTGGTCACGGCGCCCAGTACTTGGTGATGTCGCCGTCCACCGTGGACCGCAGCCGTGACTGCATCACCAGCAGGTCGAGGTGGGCCGCGGCCTCCAGGACCGCGAGCATCTGGTTGACCGGGTCGAGGTCGTCAAGGGCCCGCTCGCGCCGCGTCCAGGTCAGCAGGCGCGCCGTCTCGGCCGCGGTCACCGCCCCGCTGCTGACCGCGTCGGCGGCCGCGTCGAGGCGGGCGGCGTGATGCGCGAGCAGCTCGTCGACCCGCTCGTGGACGCTGGCACCCGGGGGGCCGTGCGCGGGCAGCAGCACCGCGTCCGGCATCTCCCTGACCAGCCGCAGCGACTGCAGGTAGTCGCCCAGCGGCAGCCGGGCGATGGCCGGCTCGAAGCCGATCGACGGCGTGATGTGCGGCAGCACGTGATCACCGGCGAACAGCAGCCCGGCGGCGGCGTCACGGAAGCAGACGTGGCCCTGGGTGTGCCCCGGCGTCGGGATCACCTCGAGCACCCGCTCCGGGAGCGTGATCACGGCAGGCCCGGCCGCGCCGTCCCCGGCGGCGATCCAGTCATCGGGCAGCTCCCAGGCCGCCCGCCGGGCAGGCCCGGCGGCGAGGGAAGCCATCAGGCGCTCGGCGACCGCGTCGGCGCCGCAGCTGCGCAGCCGGCTGATCTGCGGCGTCAGCCCGTGCACCCGCCCGGATACGTACAGCTCGAGCGACGGCCGCTCGCCGGCGCCGAGGCTGATCCGGTTGCCGAACTCGCGGCGCAGCAGGACCGCCTGCGTGTAGTGGTCACGGTGCACGTGGGTAATGAGGAACCGGCTCACCTCACCGAGCGCGCACCCGATGCGGGCGAGCGCGTCGCTCAGCGCGCCGCGCGCCTCGGCCAGCGCCCAGCCAGAGTCCACGAGCACGAGGCCGTCGCCGCCGAGGATCGCGTAGACATTGACGGCCCTGAGCGCGTCGCCCGGCAGCGGCAGCGGGATCCGGTGCACGCCCGGCGCGACCTCGAACGCGCCGGGCTCGGCCCAGCCGCCGCGCTCCTTTCCGCCGCAGCGTGCGGCGGGCCCGCTCCCGCCAGCGCTGCCAGTCACGCCTGGCAGGCTATCCGACACCCCCGCTACACCCCGCCGTCCGCCGTCCGGGCCGCCGCAAGCCGCTCCGCCCACTGCGCCACCGTGAGCACGTCGGCCTGGCGCGGGAACACCTTCCCGGTCAGCACCTGGTGCACCTCGGCGTCGGCGTCCAGGCAGCCGTCGGCGAGCACCACCAGCCGGTAGTCCAGGTCGGCGGCCTGCCGCAGCGTGGACAGCACGACGCCGCTGGTGGCGACGCCGGCCAGCACCAGCGTGCCCGCGCCCAGGCTGCGCAGCAGCACGTCGAGGTCGCTGCCGGTGAACGCAGACACCCGGCGCTTGGTCACGACCAGGTCGCCCGGCTCGGGCGGCACTGCCGGGTGTATCTCGGCCGCCGGGTCCCCTTCGGCGAGCCGGCCGGCGGACGCCAGGCCGGAGAAGGCCCGGTTCCTCGGGCTGACCTCGGGGTAACCGGGGCGGAAGCTGACGGTCACGTAGATCACCGGGATCCCGGCCGCCCTGGCGGCAGTGGCGGCCTGCTGCACCCGCTGCAGGTACCCGCCGCTGCCGGGGAAGCGCTCGATAACTCCCCGCTGGACGTCCATCACCAGCAGCACGGTCGCCTTCATCGGTGCCACTTCTCCCTGCGGTCGCCTTTCTCCCTGCGGTCGCCGTGGCGGGCAGCCCGGGCCGCGCGGCTGGTCAGCCGCGCTCGTCGTACCGTACCGGGGTGGAGAACCGGGGGTCCTCGTGACGTCGCCAGTACTCGTCGCGCAGCCGCGCGGTCAGCGGCCCGGGCACCCCGCCGCCGACGGGCTTGCCGTCGACCGCCGTCACCGGCATGATCCCGCCGGCGGTGGAGGTGGCCAGGACCTCGGCCGCCCGGCGCAGGTCGTCCGCTGTCAGCCGGCCCTGCTCCACCGGCTCGCCCGCCTCGGCGGCGATCTCGATCACCGAGCGCCTGGTGATGCCCTGCAGCGTGCCGCTGGCCGGGGTGAGCCACCGCCCGCCGACGTGAGCGAACACGTTGTAGCCAGGCCCCTCGGTGATCGCGCCCGAGGCGTCGCGGAGCACCACCAGATGGGCGCCGTGGTCGTAGGCGTCAAGCTGGGCCTGGTCCATGTCGAGCCAGTGGTAGTTCTTGACGGCCGGGTCGACGCTCTGCGGCGGGATCCGGGTCACGTCGCTGATCCGCAGGCTCACGCCGGCCGCCTGCTGCTCCGGCGTGCAGATCCAGACGAACGGCAGGGCGTAGCAGTAGAACGTGGCCCGGGCGGTGCGCAGGTCGCGGCTGCCGGGCGCGACCCGGCCGCGGGTGCAGGTCATCGACACGTACGCCTCGCGGAGGCCGGCCAGGCGGACGCACCCGTGCAGGATCGACTCGATCTCGGCGCGGCCGCGGCCCGGGTCGAGCCGGAGCCTGGCGAGGCTGGCGGTGAACCGGTCGAGGTGGTCGTCGAGCCGGTAGAAGCGCCGCCGCCACACGTGAACCACGTCGTAGGCAGCGTCCGAGCGGGTAACCCCCAGGTCCAGCACCGAGATCCTGGCGTCCTCGACCGGGCAGTACCGGCCGCCGATCCAGGCGGCCCCGGACGGCCACGGCGGGTCCGGCGCGAAAGAGCCGGCATCAGCTTCGCTCATCCGCCCCACCACCCGCCATATCGCCCGGACCTGCCGATACCGCCCCGCCCCCGGGACGAGGATTCCAACAGACCCCATGCGTTGGCAAGGGCCGTTCCGCAGCGGCGACGTCCGCGGGGCGGTGTGGCATCCCGCCGCGGGCCCGGAGCGCGGCGGGACAGGAACGGCGACCGCCCCGGTGCTGGCAGACTGGAGGGATGTCCGCGCTGCCCCTAACCTCCCGTGCAGCGTGCGGTGACGCCAAGACCGCGCTGCGCGAGCCGTGCGTGCTGCTCAAGCTCGGCGAGATCGTACTCAAGGGCAAAAACCGGCAGCAGTTCGAGCGGCTGCTGCACGACAACATCAGGCGCGCGGTACACGGCCTCGGCATCCGGGTGCAGATCTGGCAGCGCGAGGGCGTGATCGTGCTGCGGCTGGCGGACGGCCAGACGGGCCAGGCGGCAGAGGCAGCGGCTGACCTGCTCGCCGGGCGCATGCGCAACGTCATGGGCCTGTCCCGGGTGTGCCGCGCGGTGCGCGTGGCCAAGGATCCCGAGGCGGCGGCGGCAGCGGCGGTCGAGCTGACCGCCGGGCGGCACGGCACGTTCGCGGTCAGGGCCCGGCGCCGGGACAAGCGCTTCGGCGTCAACTCGTCGCAGCTCGCCACCCTGATCGGCGCGCGGATCCAGCGGGCGCACGGCTACCCGGTGAACCTGTCGCACCCGGACGTCACCGTGTACGTCGAGGTCGACCAGTCCGAGGTGTTCGTGTTCACCGAGGGGCTGCCGGGTCAGGGCGGGCTGCCGGTCGGCATGAGCGGCCGCGCGCTGGTGCTGATGTCCGGCGGCATCGACTCCCCGGTGGCCGCCTACCGGATGATGCGCCGCGGCCTGCGGTGCGGCTTCCTGCACTTCTCCGGGATGCCGCTGACCGGGCCGGAGTCGGTGTACAAGGCCTACGGCCTGGCCCGCGAGCTGGACAAGTTCCAGGCCGGCTCGCGGCTGTTCGTGGTGGCGTTCGGGCGCGCCCAGCAGCGCCTGGCGACGTCCGGGGCCGGCCGGCTGCAGATCGTGGCGCAGCGGCGGCTGATGCTCAAGACCGGCGAGGCGCTGGCCCGGCGGCTGCACGCGGCGGCGCTGGTGACCGGCGACTCGCTCGGCCAGGTGAGCAGCCAGACGCTGGCCAACATCACCGCGCTGGACGACGCGGTGAAGCTGCCGATCCTGCGCCCGCTCATCGGCCTGGACAAGACCGAGATCATGGCGGAGGCGCGCCGGATCGCCACCCTGCAGATCTCCGAGCTGCCCGACCAGGACTGCTGCTCGCTGCTGACGCCGCGCCAGGTGGAGACCAGGGCCAGGATCGAGGACCTGCGGAGGATCGAGGCCAGGCTGGACGCCGACGACCTGGCCGAGGAGCTGGCGGCAGCGGCGCAGGAGCACAGCCCTGCCCGGTCCTGACATGATCGTGAACGTGACGCGTGCGGCTCAGTCGCGTGCGGTCACGGGGAGCCCTGGCCGCCGGCCGGTCAGCGCCGGGCCCGGCAGCGAGCGCCGTGTGGTCAGGTAGAGCCGTGTGGTCAGGTAGAAATGGACGGCCGGCCGGCCCTTTCCGGCCATCCAGACCTGGATCACCCCCGGGCCCCCGATGGCCAGGTGAACCCGGACGGGCCTGCGGGCGCGAACCGCCAGGTGCTCGATGAGCACCCCCTGATCCCAGATGGCGGCGTCGCCGCCCGCCGTGGTCACCAGCCCGCCGGTGCCCCACAGCGTGGTGGTCCCCGGGACGAGCGCCAGGTCGCTGACGCCGACGCCGACGCCGGCGCCGTCGGCGATCTTCATTCGCGTCCACGCGCCGTCCCGCGACAGGTGCAGGATCCAGGTGGCGGGGCTGTCCCCGCCGGTCACGGCCGGGATCCAGATCCCCCCGGCGCCGTCGGTGGCGAACCGCTCGGGCTGCTGCACGCGCCAGGGCGACGGGAAACGCCTCCAGCACCTGCCGTTCCAGTGGGCCAGGACCAGCCGCCCGTCCGCCGCGTCCGCCGGGGCCGTCCCGGAGACCCAGACGTTATCCCAGGACGCCGCCAGGATGGCGTCGAGCTGGGTGCCGGCCAGGACCGCGTCGGCGGCGGCCACCTCCTCCCAGCCGGTGCCGTTGTAGTGCACGACCGAGCCGCCGGGCGGCCCGGCCGTGATTCCCCAGATGTCACCCTGCGATACCGCGCTGGCGCGGAACACCGAACTGGCGGGCCCGGCGGCCCGGCCCAGCCGGGTCCAGGCGCGGCCGTCGTAGTGCCAGGTGCCGAGGCCAGGCTGGCCGCTGAAGCCGGACGACCCGAAGACCCAGACGTTCCTGCGGCTGATGACGGCGACCGAGGTTATCTCGCCGCCGGTGCTCCAGGTCTTCGCCACCGTCCACCTGACGCCGTTCCAGCGCAGCGCGTAGCCCTCGGCGACCGCCCAGACGTTGCTGGGCGAGGAGGCGGCGGCGGCGACGATGAAGCCGTTGAGCCCCGCGGGCAGCGGCCATGACTCCCAGCGCCTGCCGTTCCAGCGCTCGGCCGTCGGCGAGCTTGGCCCGCCCGGATTGGTCCCGCCGAAAGCCCACGCATCGTTTCTCGCGGGCGCGATGACCGCCGAATAGCCCGAGGCGTTGCCGGCCGTGCCGTAGTGGACCTTGGCGACGATCTGCCAGTCCGGCGTGCTGGCTGCCCGCGCCGGCATGCTCGCGCCCAGGGTCGCGGTGGCCGCGGATATGGAGCCCAGAACGACGCCCGCACGGCGGGCTATCTTCATCGCGGTCTCCACGGGAGGGAGGGCAGCAGGAGTCGATCAGCGCCAGAGTAGGGCACGACAAAGGAAGAGGAAAGCGAGTCCCAAATTCCCGTACGGCCCCTTGACTTTCCGGCGCCCTCCCGGCGCGTTCGCCCGGCCGGGTTCCGGGCCGTCCGTGCAGCGTGCCGAGCCGGGCCGCGCATCCCGCCGGTGGCCTTACCCGGGCGGGCTCGGTGTGGCAGGCTCGTCTCGCGGAGGTGATCGCGTGAAGATCGGGCTGCAGCTCCCTGACTACTCCTGGCCTGGCGGTCCTGCCACGCTGGGTGCCGACCTGGCCACGGTGGCGGCCGCCGCCGACGACGCCGGCTTTGAGTTCATCAGCGTGATGGACCACTTCTTCCAGATCGGCTCCATCGGCCCGCCCGACCGGGACATGCTGGAGGCCTACACCACGCTGGGCTACCTGGCCGGCTGCACGTCAAGCGCCAAGCTGATCACGCTGGTCACCGGCGCGGTCTACCGGCACCCGGGCATCCTCGCGAAGATCGTCACCACCCTCGACGTGCTCTCCGGCGGCCGGGCGTGGCTCGGCATCGGAGCGGCATGGAACGAGCAGGAGTCGCGCGGCCTCGGGATCCCGTTCCCCCCGGTCGCCGAGCGGTTCGAGCGGCTCGAGGAGACGCTGCAGATCTGCCTGCAGATGTGGCGCGGTGACGAGACCCCGTACCACGGCACGCACTACCGGCTGGAGCGGCCGCTCAACTCGCCGCAGGCGCTGACCAAGCCGCATCCGCCGATCCTGATCGGCGGGTCGGGGGAGCGCAAGACGCTGCGGTTCGTCGCCCGCTACGCGCAGGCCTGCAACCTGTTCTCCGGGCCCGACCTCGCCCGCAAGCTGGACGTGCTGCGCGCGCACTGCGACGCCGAGGGGCGCGACTACGACGAGATCTTCAAGACCTGCTACTACATCTTCGACGTGGGCGAGAAGGGGGAGAGGGCCGGGCAGGTCACCGGCGAACTGGCCGCGCTGGCCGAGATGGGGTTCCAGGCCGCGATCGGCGCCGTCCCCAGGGTCTGGGAGGTCCGGCCGCTCGAGGTGATCGGCGGCGAGGTGATCCCGGCCGTCGCCGGCCTGTGAGCCGGCCGGGCGCCGCCTCACCCCGGCGCGGCCGCGGCCCAGCCGCTCCACCGCTGCACCTCCACCGCGATCACCGGGCCGGTGAGCGGGACGTCACGGTACTGCGGGTAGCGCGCGGCCAGCAGCGCCATCGGCCCGGCCGCGAGGTGCGGCTCAGCCACGATGGACGCGAGGCCGTCGGCGCGCACCCACCACAGCGCGGCCCAGTCCTCGGAGTACTGGTCGGCCAGCAGGGCCACCCGCGGGTCGGCGCGCACGTTGCGCAGCCGCTGCAGGCCGCGGCTGGCGGCCTCGTTTTTGGGCTTGCCGTCGACCGCGGTATAGATGAAGTTCCCGTCCACCGCGAAGGTGACGGGGACGATGTGCGGCCGGCCCGCCTCGGTCACCGTCGCCAGCCTGGCGACCGGGGCACCGGCGAACAGCCGCCTCGCGTCGCGGGAGGTGAGGTTCAGGGCCGGCCCGGCCGGCCGGGCCAGCCCGCGGAGAGCCAGCACTCATGGCGCACGCGGCGCAGCTTAACGCACCCGCGGGGGGATGGGGGGGATACCCCCCGCGACCCCCCGGGGCCCGCACCCGCGGGGGATACCCCCGCGACCCCCCAGGGCCCGCACCCGCGGGGGACGCCCCCGCACCCCCCAACGGCCTCACCCGCCGGGGGGACGCCGCGACCCCCCAGCGCCCTCAGCATGGGGTAGGTGCCGGGTGCCCGATGGAGCGCCAGGGGCGAGGTGGCAAGATAGCTCCACCTGCGGGCGAGGAGTCGGTGTGCCGCGCCACGACGGCGCGGCTGCGGGAAGGAGCAGGTCAGCCGGTAATGAGGCATCCGGAGACCAGCGCGCGGCAGCTGAGCGCGCCGCAGACGTCGGTCAGCCTTTCCCGGCGGCACGTCCCGCGGGCCGCCGCGGACGAGCGGCCTGCGGGGGAAGAGCGTGACCAGCGGGCCGAGGCGGCCCGGCCGCCTGCCCAGGCGCCAGAGCCCGCGCCCGCGCTTCCGCCGGGCCAGTACATCCCGAGGGGATGGCCGGTCCTGCACTACGGGCCGGTCCCTGTCTTCCACGCCGGCACCTGGGACCTGCGCGTGCTCGGCGCGACCGCGTCCGGCCAGGAGCACCGGTGGGGCTGGAGCGAGCTCGGCAGCCTGCCGCGCTGCCGGGTGGTGGCCGACTTCCACTGCGTCACCAAGTTCACGATCCCCGGCATCGCCTGGGAGGGGATCGCGGCGGCGGAGCTGCTGCGCGCCGCGCCCCCCGATGACGCGGTGACGCACGTCATGGTGTGGGCCGACTTCGGCTACAGCGCCAACCTGGCGATCGCCGACTTCGCCGCCGGCGACACGCTGTTCGCCACCCACCGCGACGGCGCCGAGCTCACCCCCGAGCACGGCTACCCGCTGCGGCTGGTGGTCCCCTCGCGGTACGCGTGGAAGAGCGTCAAGTGGGTCCGGGCCATCGAGTACCTGACCGCGGACCGCCGGGGGTTCTGGGAGGAGCGGGGTTACCACAACACCGCCGACCCGTGGCGCGAGCAGCGGTACTCCTATCAGGAGCGGCCGGGCGAGGGCCCGCCGCTCTGACCTTCCCGGGGGCTCCGGCCGCCGGCGAGCGCGCGCAGGATGGCGATGTCCCTGGCGTGGCCGGCCTGGCCGCCCGGGGTCTCGACGACGAACGGCACGCCGTCGGTCACCGGGTGGTGCAGCAGGCTGCCGAACCCCGCCGTGCCGATCTTCCCGGCGCCGATGCTCTCGTGCCGGTCCCTGCATGACCCGCGGCAGTCCTTGGAGTCGTTCGCGTGGACCAGCCCGAGCCTGCCGCCCGGGTCGCGCGTGGCCGCCTGCAGCGCCCGCAGCGTCGCTGCCACGCCGCGAGCCGTGGCCAGGTCATGCCCGGCGGCGAAGGCGTGGCAGGTGTCCAGGCACACGGCGGCGCGCGGGTGCCACCCCAGCGCGTCCAGGTAGGGCTCGAGGTCGCCGACCTGGGCGCACAGCATCTGGCCCTGCCCGGCCATCGGCTCGAGCAGCAGGCAGGGGCCGCCGTCCGGGATCTCGTCCAGCAGCGGAAGCAGGCACTCCCGCACCCGCCGCAGCGCCGCCGGCCGGTCGCCGCTCACCGCCGACCCGGTGTGCACGACGGCGCCGCGGGCGCCGATCTCGCCGGCGCGCCGCAGCGAGTGCCTGACCGACGCCACCGAGCGGTCCCTCGTCACCGGGTCTGGCGAGCCGACGTTGACCAGGTAGGGAGCGTGCACGAACACCGGGAGCCCGGTCGCCGCGACGTGCTCGCGCAGCGCTGCGTCCTGGCGTGGATCTCCCGCCGGCTGGGCCCAGCCGCGGGGGCTGGTGACGAAGACCTGGATGGCCTCGGCCCCGACCGCGGCCGCGTACCGCAGGCTGCCCGTGGCCAGGCCGCCGGTCACCCGGGCGTGCCCGCCGATCGGCCGGTGCACTAGGGGAAGTTGAGGCCCAGGATGAGCGTGATCGTGCTGCCCTTGGGCGCCTGGCCGGTGGGGGTGTAGCCGCTCACGGTGTTGCCGCCGAAGACCCCGCGGTCGACGCTGACCTGGAATCCTGCCTGCTGCAGTTCCTGGGTGGCCTGCTGGACGCTGAGGCCCTGCACATCCGGGATGCTGACCTCGGGCGGCCCGTTCGAGACCTGAACGGTCACGACCTCGCCCTTGGTGATGGGCGTGCCAGCGGCCGGGGACTGGCTGACGATCGTCCCCGTCGGCTGGGTGCTGGACACCATCTGCTCCTCGAGCTGGTACCCCCCGGACTGCGCCATGCCCTCAGCGGCCGGGAACTGCTGGCCCACGAAGTTCGGCAGCGGCGGGCCCGCGCTGACCGTGATGGTCACCGGCTTGGGCTGCGGCCAGGACGTGCCGGCCACCGGGTCCGTGCTGATCACGACGCCGACCGGGATCGTGCTGGACGCAACCATGCTCACCGCTCCCGGGGTGAGCCCGGCCTTGCGCAGCTCGGCTTGCGCGGCGTCCTGGGTCAGGCCGGTCACCTGCGGGACGGTGATCATGATCGGGCCGGTGGACACGAAGATCGTCACCGTGGCGCCCCGCCTGGCGCTGGCCCCGATCCCCGGGTCGGTCGCCGCGACGTCGCCCTTGCTCACCGAGTTGCTGTGCTCGCCGGGGCCGACCTTGACGGTGAAGCCGAGATTCTGCAGCTCGGCGCTTGCGGTGCTGGCCGCCATCCCGGCCACCTGCGGCACGGTCACGTACTGCCCGTCCGTGACCCACCAGGCGATCAGGCCGACGATCAGCACCACGGCCCCGGCCAGGGTCAGGTAGACCAGCCTGCGGCTGAACAGCCAGCGCTGCAGCGGCGGCTCGCCGCGGCGGTACCGCCCGGCCCGCCGCGGGTAGGCCGGGCCGTCGCCCTCGCCGTACGGGAGGCCGCCGTAGGGCACGCCGTCGTAACCGGGGTCGCCGGCCGGGACGACCAGCGTGTGGTCGGCGCCGTCCTGGTAGCCGGGGACCGGGCTGTAGCCGTTCCCCGGCGCTGGGCCGTACCCGCCGGTGCCCTGCCAGGCGCCGGGCGCCGGGCCGTACCCGGCCGTCTGGCGGCCGTCGTCGTCGAACCAGGGGAACCCGGCGGGATCCACCGCCGGCACCGGGCCCGGGCTGCCGGGCTGGGCCTGCTGGGCGGGCCGCAGCTG
>JASHPR010000010.1 GCA_030038015.1 Streptosporangiaceae bacterium | reverse complement strand
GGGTCGGCCTTGCCCTGGCCGGGCCGAGCCGGTCAGGCGCCTGTGCGTCCGAGCGATAGACGGTCAAACCGAGCTAACCGTCATTACATAGGCGGTAACGTCACGAACATGCCGGTTGCCTCCTTCCCGAGCCCCTCGCGCAGCCTCTGGCATATCGGGCCGGTTCCCGTCCGGGCCTACGCCATCTGCGTCGTTCTGGGCATCGTCCTCGGGCTCTGGGTGGCGAGCCGGCGCTACCAGCGGATCGGCGGCCGTCCCGGCGTGATCCTGGATATGGCCATCCTGGCCATCCCGGCAGGCCTGCTGGGGGCCCGGCTCTACAGCGTGCTCACCAGCTACGGGCAGTACTTCGCGCCCGGCCGCGACTGGGCCGGCATCTTCCGGATCTGGGATGGCGGGCTCGGCATACCGGGGGCGGTCGCCGGCGGGGCGTTCGGGGCGTGGGTCATCTGCCGGAGGCAACAAGCCAGGCTGGCGCCCGTTGCCGGCGCCGCGGCCCCGGCGCTCGCCTTCGCGCAGGCGTTCGGACGCTGGGGCAACTGGTTCGACCAGCAGCTCTACGGCCGGCCGACGACACTGCCGTGGGCCGTGGAGATTTCGCCCGAGCACCGCCTGGCCGGCTACCTCAGCTTCGCCACGTTCCAGCCCACGTTCCTCTACGAGTCGCTGTGGGACGCCCTGGTGGGGGTGGCGGTGATCGTCGCAGCCCGCCGCCTGCTGCTGACGGGAGACCGGGCCTTCGCGCTCTACGCCGGGCTGTATGCGTTCGGCCGGTTCTGGACGCAGCAACTCGAGATCAACTACTCGCCGCACGTTCTCGGGCTGCGCATCGATCAGGTGGTCATGCTTCTGATCCTGGCGTGCGCCGTGGCCTACCTGTACCTGTCCAGGCATGAGCGGGGCCCCGACTCGGTCATCCCGGCCGGCCGGGATGTGCGCGCGGCCGGCGCGGCCGCCGAGCCCGCGGCCGGCTGAAGGCGATGCGGGACCAAGCCCGCCGGGACTGCGCGGAAGCCAGCGGGTCAGCCGAGGCGGAGGATCCGCTCGGCGTTGCCGTGCAGCACCCGGGCCCGCGCCTCCTCGGGAACGTCCAGCGCATCGAACTCGGCGAGGCACCGCTCCGGGGTCAGGAACGGGAAGTCGCTGCCCCAGAGGAACTGGCCGGACAGCCGCCCGCGCAGCTCGCTGACCACCTCGGCGGGGATACGGCGCGGTGACCAGCCGGAGATGTCGATGTAGACGTTGGTCTTATGCAGCGCCATCGCGATCAGCTCCATGTGCCAGGGCCAGCCGAAGTGCGCGGCAACGATCGTCAGTTCCGGGTGCGCGGCGGCGACGGGGTCGAGCCTGATCGGCCGCGCGTAATCAAGCCTGATGCCCTGCCCGCCGGGCTGGCCCGCGCCGATCCCGCTGGTCCCGGTGTGGAACAGGGCGATCAGCCCGTGCTCCTGGCACGCCGCGAAGACGGGCCAGTAGCCGGGGTCGTCCGGGGCGAAGGCCTGGAGCGACGGGTGGAACTTCACCCCGCGCAGCCCCGCCGCGGCGATCCGCGCCACCTCGGCGACGGCCGCTTCGCCCTTGTGCGGATCCACGGAGCCGAGCCCGGTGAACACGTCGGGGTATGCGCGGCAGGCCTCGGCGACCGTCTCGTTGGGCACCCGCGGGCGGCCGGTAGTGGTCTCCGCATCCCAGGCGAGGAGCACCGCCATCACCTCGAGCTGGCGGTAACGCTCCGCGAGTTCGTCGAGGGTTGCCCGCTGCACGGGAGACCGGAAGTACGCCTCGGCCGCCTCGACGTACCCCGCCATGCTGCCGTCCAGCCAGTCCGGCGTGGGCAGGTGCACGTGGAAATCGACGGCGCGCAGCGGCACCGGCTCATCGTAGCGGGCGGCGGTCGCCTGCCGGTCAGTACTTCGGCCCGACGAACCGGTCAAGCCGGGCGACGGCGTCCCGCCGTGCGACCGAGATCGTGGTCGGCTTGGCGAACCGCCACGCCACCCCGAGCCGGTCCAGCGCCTCGCCGCACAGCCGGTGGATGTCAGCCGACCTGTTGACGAACAGGTAACGCGGGTACTCATACCACCGGTCCCCGTTCTTCAGCGGGCGCCGGACCCGGTTGGTCACCCTGCAGCCGTCGGAGTGGAAGAGGCCGCGGGCGAAATCCCCGGGGTAGCTGCTGACGATCTCCTCCTGCCAGGGCCCGAGCTCGATTCTGCGCTCATGCTTGCGCCCCGGCCCGTGCTGCGGAAACAAGCACGGCCAGTGCTTCGAGACGCTCTTGACATACGTGCAAGCGACTCCCTCCTGCGCGGCGCAGAAGACACTGGACGAGGGCATGACGAGCGACGTTGCCTGCTTTGCTCGGGCCAGCAGGCCCGGCCATGCATCCGAACATGCCAGCCACAGCACATGCGTCCTCCGGCCAGCCGTGATATGGCCGTCGCCCAAGTAGAGACCAAGCAGGTACGCATAGGCCTCGGCGTTGATCGCGCACTGGTGACAGCGAGGGCAGGTCGGTGGTGAGTTATCCCGACCGTGCTGGTTAGTCCGTCGGTCGCCCGAACGCCAGTGCCGGACGGCTCGAATGGACACGCGCAGATCGCCGCGTTCTCGCGATCCAATGTCCCGAGCTCGGATAAGAGCTTGGCTTGTTCAACGGTGCTTTGCGGGTACATGAGCACATTTTGATTCCTGGCGCCGACAGTCTTCGCGGCCTCGCTGTCTGGGGTGCCGGAAGCGGGATTCGAACCCGCATGTCCTTTCGGACAGATGCTTTTGAGGCATCCGCGTAAGCCTATTCCGCCATTCCGGCATTTTATAACATGATACAGACAAATCGACGACGCGACCGTCGTCGCGCTGGCTGGGGGTAGGTGCGGCCGGAAGTCAATCTACCGGCTCACGATACGCTCGATGGGTGAGCCAGACCCCGTTTCGCGTCGTGATCGCCGAGGATGAGGCACTGATCCGCCTCGACCTCAAGGAGATGCTGGAGGAAGACGGCTACGTCGTCGCCGGCGAAGCGTCTGACGGCGAGGCCGCCGTCAAGCTGACCGAGAGCCTCCGGCCGGACTTGGTGATCATGGACATCAAGATGCCCGGTCTCGACGGGATATCCGCCGCCGAGCGGATCACCTCCGAGCATCTGGCACCCGTCGTGATCCTCACCGCGTTCTCCCAGCGCGATCTCGTGCTGCGGGCCAGGGACGCCGGCGCGATGGCGTTCCTGGTGAAGCCGTTTACCAAGGCGGACCTGGTGCCGGCGATCGAGATCGCGGTGAGCAGGTTCCAGGAGGTCTCCGCGCTCGAGTCGGAGGTCTCGAACCTCAGGGAGCGGCTTGAGGTGCGCAAGCTGCTCGACCGCGCGAAGGGGATACTCCAGGCTGAACGCGGGATGACCGAGGCCGAGGCGTTCCGGTGGATCCAGAAGAGCTCCATGGACCGCCGCATGACCATGCGCGCCGTGGCGGAGGAAGTGCTGCAGACCGCCGAGCCTCCCGCGTCCAAGACATTAGACGCGCAGACCGCCGGTGACGGCGAGGCCGGCGGGCAGGCCGCCGGCGGCGCCGGGGCGCCCGGCACCGGGGGAGAAGCGACAAGCCCTGGCGGCCCCGCGGGCTCGAAGGCCTCGTGAAGCGGGCGGGGTCGGCTGCACAACCCCCGTCTGCAGGCCGGCTCCCGCCCGCTTGTGCCGCTGCGGGCCCGAGATGCGGCCGGCGGCAGGGAGCCCGGGAAAACCTTTGGTGCCATGTCAGCCTTCCCCGGGCCGGCACGTTCTCTACTCGGATTCACCGGGCTCTGCACCACGGTAGCGAGGCCCAACCTCGTCGCGCAAAGGCACTGACATTCCCCGGCCGGTATGGGTTAAACGTCCCTTAGCCCGCGGCCCACCCACGTGCATGAGGCACATGCGGAGAACGGGACGCCGCCGGGTTGGCCGCCGCGGTCAGGGACCGAACGCCGGGGGCTTGCCGTCACCGGGGACCGCGTCCCGCAGCAGGCACGTCAGCCTGGAGGTGCAGACGCGGCGGCCCAGCTCGTCGGTGATGACGATCTCGTACGTGGTGAGCGTGCGGCCGCCGTGCAGCAGCGTGGCCACGCCGGTGACCAGCCCCTGCGCCGCGCCCCTGTGGTGGGTGGCGCTGATCTCGATCCCGAGCGTCACGCGGCCGGGGCCGGCGTGCAGGGCCGCGGCGAGTGAACCAAGGCTCTCGGCGAGCACGCACGAGGCGCCGCCGTGCAGCAGGCCGTACGGCTGTGTGTTGCCGGCGACCGGCATGGTGCCCACCACGCGGGTGGGGGAGGCTTCGATGATCTTGATTCCCATGCGGCCGGGCAGGGTGTCCCCGCTCGCCAGGTCGTAGGCAGCCATGATCCGCTGCTGGTGGCGCACGGCCGGGTCGTCTTCCACCGTTTCCTCCGCTACTCCGTGTGCTCGGTGCAGGAGGAAGCCTAGAGCCGCAGGTCAGCGGGTCTCACCAGGATCGGCTTGATAAATTGGCCTGATTTACAGCCTTATGGTATGTGCCAGGCCGCCTTGCCATTCTGCACCTTTTACTACTTATATGACTGGTGATCCAATTGTCGGTAATCACGTCAAGATTCTTCGGGAAAGACAACTTTTTCTCCGCCAAGGGGCCGACATCCCAGCTTGTGAGCGCCAAGAATGCTCTGCGGAAGAAGTCCTACCCGCGGACTTCAATGACAGGAGGGCACCATGCGCAACGTGTTACTGCCCAGGATCACCGGGCGGGCCGCCCGGATCGGCACAGCGGCCGTCCTCGGCATCGGCCTGGTGGGCGCCCTGGCTGCGAGCCAGGCATTCGCCTCAACGGCACACCGGCAGTGCAGTCCCACCATCTCCAAGCAGTACTTCGGCAGCACCATCGAGCCGTATACCGGCCTGCTCACCCCGACCTACCGCTACACGATGGCCAACTGCCGCGGCATGCAGATCCAGCTGCTCAGCTACGGCGCGATCACCCAGTCGATCAACGTGCCTGGCCGCAACGGCCGGGAGGCCGACGTCGTCCTGGGCTTCAAGACGCTCCAGGACTACGTCACCTATGACAGCCCGCCGGTGGTCGTCAGCGGCGGCCCCTACTTCGGCGAGACGATCGGCCGGTACGGCAACCGCATCGCCGACGGCACGTTCAAGCTGCAGCAGCCGAGCGGGCTGGAGACCTACACCCTGCCGATCAACAACGGCGTCAACGACCTGCACGGCGGCCTGGTCGGCTTCGGCAGCCACATCTGGTCGCAGGTCGGCGGCCTGATCACCAAGCGCGGCACGGTGGGCGTGACGCTCCAGCTGGTCAGCCCGAACGGCGACGCCAGCGGCGCCGTGGGCAGCCTCGGCTGCCCCGCCGGCTGCACCGGCTTCCCGGCGCAGATCACCGTGGACGTCACGTTCACGCTGAACAACGCCGACCAGTACGCCATTCACTACAAGGCGGTGAACGACTCGAGCAACCTCAACACGGTTATCAACCTGACCAACCACAGCTACTTCAACCTGGCGGGCGAGGACTCGCCGGCGGGCTCGGCCTACGGCCAGTACGTGCAGATCAACGCCGACCAGTACACGCCGACGAACACCACCCAGATCCCGCTCGGCTACCTGGCCCCGGTCGCGGGCACGCCGTTCGACTTCACCAGGCCGCACACCATCGGCGCGCGGATCGACGACGTCAGCGCCAACTTCAACTCACCCGGGTACAACCAGCTGCTCATCGCCCAGGGCTACGACCACAACTGGGTGCTGAACCCGCAGACCCGGGCCACCACCGGCCCGGACGGCCTGAACCTGGCCGCCCACGCCTGGGACCCGGCCAGCGGCCGCGAGCTGACCGTCTGGACCGACCAGCCGGGAGTCCAGATGTACACCAGCAACTTCCTCACCGGCACGCTGGTGGGCATCAGCGGCCACACCTACCGGCAGGGCGCGGCCTACACGTTCGAGACCCAGCACTTCCCGAACTCGCCCAACCAGCCCAACTTCCCGTCGACCGAGCTGGTCGCGGGCGGGACGTTCACCTCGGAGACGATCTTCGCCTTCTCGTCCAACGGCTTCGGGTGGTGATTTCCTGACGCAGTTCCGGTGCCCGGTGGCCGCCGTTTCCCGCGGCGGCCGCCGGGCCGCGGCGTGTTCTGACCGGGAATCCTGAACGAGTAGGTCCGCCGCTGGTGTCAGACCCGCGCACTAAACTGCCTGCGTGGCGACCAAGCCTGAGGCACCCGCGCAGGGGCGTAGCGATCGTGGCAGCAAGGGCCATCGCGACCGGCTGCTGTTGCTCGATGGGCACTCCCTGGCCTACCGGGCGTTCTTCGCGCTGCCGCCGGAGAACTTCGCCACCACCACCGGGCAGCCGACCAACGCCGTCTACGGCTTCACCGCGATGCTCATCAACGTGCTGCGCGACGAGCAGCCGACACACATCGCCGTGGCGTTCGACCGCAGCGAGCCGACCTTCCGGCACGAGCAGTACGTCGACTACAAGGCGAACCGCCGGGAGACCCCGGCGGACTTCAGGAGCCAGCTCAGCCTGATCTTCGAGGTGATCGACGCGCTGGGCATCCGGCGGCTGTCGGTGCCGGGCTACGAGGCCGACGACGTCATCGCCACGCTTGCCGGTCAGGCCACGGCCGATGGCATGAGCGTGCTGATCGTCACCGGCGACCGGGACGTGCTGCAGCTGGTCAGCGACGACGTCACCGTGCTGATGACCCGGCGCGGGATCAGCGAGATGACCAGGTTCACGCCGGAGGCGGTCACCGAGAAATACGGGCTGACCCCGGCTCAGTACCCCGATTTCGCCGCGCTGCGCGGCGACCCGAGCGACAACCTGCCGAGCATCCCCGGGGTGGGCGAGAAGACCGCGGCCAAGTGGGTGATGGAGTTCGGCTCGCTGGCGCACCTCGTCGACCGGGTCGACGAGGTCAAGGGCCGGGCCGGGGACAGGCTGCGCGAGCACCTCGCCGACGTGCTCCGCAACCGCCAGCTCACCGAGCTGGCCAAGGACGTGCCGGTCGGGGTGGAGCCGCGGGAGCTGACCCCCGCTCCCTGGGACCGGGAGCAGCTGCACCAGCTCTTCGACACGCTGCAGTTCCGGGTCCTCCGCGAGCGGCTCCAGGCGACGTTCCCGAACGGCTTCACCGAAGCGGCCGGGGCTGCGGCCGGCGGGCCGGCCAAGGGGTTCGACATCGAGGCGGAGCTGCTCGGCCCGGATGATGTGGCCGAATGGCTGGCCGAGCACGGCAGCGGCGGCCGGGCCGGCCTGGCCGCCAGCGGGAGCTGGGCCCGCGGCACCGGCATCCTTGACGGCCTGGCGCTGGCCGCCCCCGACGGGGCCAACGCCTACCTCGACCCGACCGCGCTGACCGAGGGCGACGAGCAGGCGCTGGCCGCCTGGCTCTCGGACCCCTCGGTGCCCAAGGCGATGCACGACGCCAAGGGGCCGATGCACGCGATGGCAGCCCGCGGCCTGGAGCTCCGCGGCCTCACCAGCGACACCGCGCTCGCCGCCTACCTGGCGCTGCCCGGCCAGCGCTCGTTCGACCTCGCCGACCTCGCCGAGCGCTACGTGAACCGGAGGCTGACCGGCAGCAGCGACACCACGCTCGGGCAGCTCACCTTCGACACCGACACCGACGACGGGGAAGCTGAACGGGCGAACGCGCTGGCCCAGCGGGCCAGGGCCACGGCCGAACTGGCCGACGCCCTGGACGCCGTCCTCGAGCAGCGCGGCGCGGCGCGGCTGCTCGCCGACGTGGAGCTGCCGCTGGTCGGCGTGCTCGCGGAGATGGAGCGGGCCGGGATCGCCGCCGACGTCGATCACCTCGCGGGCATGTCGGCCAGCCTGGGCGGCGACGTCAAGGCCGCCGAGCAGGCCGCCTACGCCGTGGTCGGGCATGAGTTCAACCTCGGCTCGCCCAAGCAGCTGCAGGAAGTGCTGTTCACCGAGCTTGGCCTGCCCAAGACGAAACGCATCAAGACCGGGTACACGACCGACTCCGAGGCGCTCACCGGCCTGCTGGCGCAGACCGGCCACCCGGTCCTCGAGCACCTGCTCCGGCACAGGGACGTCGCCAGGCTGAAGAGCATCGTGGACTCGCTGATCCCCATGGCCGACGTGGACGGCCGCATCCACACCACGTACAACCAGATGATCGCCGCCACCGGCCGGCTCTCCTCCACCGACCCGAACCTGCAGAACATCCCGATCCGGACCGAGGAGGGCCGCCGCATCCGCCAGGCGTTCGTCGTCGGGCCGGGGTACGAGACCCTGCTCACCGCCGACTACAGCCAGATCGAGCTGCGGATCATGGCCCACCTGTCCGGTGACCAGGCACTGGCGGAGGCGTTCACGTCGGGCCGGGACTTCCATGCGGAGACGGCCTCGCGGGTGTTCGGCGTCCCTCCGGAGGAAGTCACGGTCGAGCTGCGCAGCAAGATCAAGGCCATGAACTACGGGCTCGCCTACGGGCTGTCGTCCTACGGGCTCTCGCAGCAGCTGCGGGTGTCGCGCGAGGAGGCCAGCGCGTTCATGGACGGCTACTTCGAGCAGTTCGGGGGCATCCGGGACTACCTTGAGGGGATCGTGGCGCAGGCCCGCAGGGACGGCTACACCCAGACCATCCTCGGCCGCCGTCGCTACCTGCCCGACCTGGTGTCCGACAACCGGCAGCGCCGGGAGATGGCCGAGCGGATGGCGCTGAACGCGCCGATCCAGGGCTCGGCCGCCGACATCATCAAGGTGGCGATGCTCGCCGTGCACCGCCGGATCCGCGAGGAGGGGCTGCGTTCCAGGATGCTGCTCCAGGTGCATGACGAACTGCTGTTTGAGGTGGCGCCGGGCGAGCTTGAACAGCTCAAGGAACTGGTGCACGCCGAAATGTGCGGGGCCTTCCCGCTCAGTGTGCCGCTCGAGGTGTCCATGGGCACCGGGCGGAGCTGGGCCGAGGCCGCTCACTGAGAGCCGGCGCCGTGCCCGGGAACTGCCGCTTCGCCCTCCCCGGGAGGCAGCGCCGCCCACCCGGAACCGCGGGTGCCTCGCCGGATGCCGCGCCGTCGCCGGAACTGCGGGTTTTTCCTTGCCTTTAGCTTCCAGGCCGGACCAGTTGGCTGGCGTCCTTAGATTGACCGGTAGGCCGCGCTCTCATATCCTGATCGCTGCGCTGTGTTTCTTGCAGTCCGCCATGGTCAGGCAGCCCGCGGGCGTCACAACGGCAGTCCGCGGCCGGTCACGCTGGCCAGGCAAGTCCAGTCACTCCTGGCCGCCCATGGCGGATTGAGGCGTGCATGGCGCGCGTCCGCACCAACCCTGTCCGTATCCGGAGTCCACCTACACATGACGACCAGCAGCACCGAGGCCACCTCGACCCCCAAGGTAGCGGTCAATGACATCGGTTCCGAGGAGGCCTTCCTCGCCGCGATCGACGAGACCATCAAGTACTTCAATGACGGCGACATCGTCGAAGGGACGGTCGTCAAGGTCGACCGGGACGAGGTCCTGCTGGACATCGGCTACAAGACCGAGGGCGTGATCCCCTCCCGCGAGCTGTCCATCAAGCACGATGTGGACCCGCACGAGGTCGTCCATACCGGAGAGCACATCGAGGCCCTGGTCCTGCAGAAGGAGGACAAGGAGGGCCGGCTGATCCTGTCCAAGAAGCGCGCTCAGTACGAGCGTGCCTGGGGCACGATCGAGAAGATCAAGGAAGAGGACGGCGTCGTCACCGGGACCGTCATCGAGGTCGTCAAGGGCGGCCTGATCCTGGACATCGGGCTGCGCGGGTTCCTGCCGGCTTCCCTGGTCGAGATGCGGCGGGTCCGCGACCTGCAGCCGTACGTGGGCAGGGAGATCGAGGCGAAGATCATCGAGCTGGACAAGAACCGCAACAACGTGGTTCTGTCCCGGCGGGCGTGGCTGGAGCAGACCCAGTCCGAGGTCCGCCAGAACTTCCTGAACACGCTGCAGAAGGGCCAGATCCGCAAGGGCGTGGTGTCCTCCATCGTGAACTTCGGCGCGTTCGTCGACCTGGGCGGCGTGGACGGCCTGGTGCACGTGTCCGAGCTGTCCTGGAAGCACATCGACCACCCCGGCGAGGTCGTGGAAGTCGGCCAGGAGGTCACCGTCGAGGTGCTGGACGTGGACATGGACCGCGAGCGGGTCTCGCTGTCGCTAAAGTCGACGCAGGAGGATCCCTGGCAGCAGTTCGCCCGGACCCACCAGATCGGGCAGGTTGTGCCGGGCCGGGTCACCAAGCTGGTGCCTTTCGGTGCATTCGTCCGCGTCGAGGAGGGCATCGAGGGCCTGGTGCACATTTCCGAACTCGCCGACCGGCACGTGGAGATCCCCGAGCAGGTGGTGCAGGTCGGCGATGAGATCTTCGTCAAGATCATCGACATCGACCTGGACCGGCGCCGGATCAGCCTGTCGCTGAAGCAGGCGAACGAGGGCACCATCGGCGAGGCGGTCGGGGACGACTTCGACCCGACCCTGTACGGCATGCCTGCGACCTATGACGAGCAGGGCAACTACGTCTACCCCGAGGGCTTCGACTCCGAGTCGCAGGAATGGCTGCCGGGGTACGAGAAGCAGCGCGAGGAGTGGGAGCAGCAGTACGCCGAGGCCAGGTCCAGGTACGAGGCGCATCAGCAGCAGGTCGCCGAGGCCCGCCGCAACGACGCCTCGGGCACGGCCGACAGCGGGCGCGGTGCCAGGGAGCAGGCCGAGCCCGAGGCCGAGGCCGAGGCCGCCGGCACACTGGCCTCAGACGAGGCGCTGGCCGCGCTGCGGGACAAGCTGTCTGGCGGCCAGAGCTAGGGGCGCTCCGCCGGGATGGCCATGCCTGCGGCTGGCATTCGTGGTCACCGGCCCGGCGTCGTCGGCCCGCCGCGCCTAGTCACTGGCTGGGCGTCGTAACGGATACGCCTCCGGCACGGTCATCCCGGCTCCGCTCGGCCATCCCGGCTCCGCTTGGGATCAGGTGGGTGGGCGGGCGCAGGGCCTAGGGGCAGTGCGGACCATGGCCAGGCCATGCTGGCGCTTCCGGCCGGTTATGTCCTCTTGCCCTGGACCGGGCTGGTCCGCTCTAGGATCGGGCTGTGTTGCGGGTGGGACTTACCGGCGGGATCGGCGCTGGCAAGAGCGAGGTGTCGGCACGCCTGGCGGCGCAGGGTGCGGTCGTCATCGACGCGGACGCCATCGCCAGGGAGGTCGTCGAGCCCGGAACCGACGGCCTGGCCCAGGTCGTTGAGGCATTCGGGCGAGAGGTCCTGCTGCCGGACGGCAGCCTCGACCGTGCCCGGCTGGGCGAGATCGTCTTCGCCGATCAAGAGCTCCTGGCCAGGCTCAACGCGATCGTCCACCCGAGGGTGGCAGCCCGGATGGCCGAGCTGGAGCGCGCGGCCGGGCCCGGCGCGATCGTGGTGCATGACGTGCCGCTGATCGCGGAGAACGGCCGCGCAGGCGCATACGACGTGGTCGTGGTCGTGGACGCGCCACCGCGGGTCCAAATCGACCGCCTGGTCCGGCGGCGTGGCATGACCCGCGAGCAGGCCACGGCCCGGATGGCGGCCCAGGCCAGCAGGAAGCAGCGGCTGGCGATCGCCGACATCGTGATCGACAACTCAGGCTCGCTGGCCGAGCTCGACCGGCAGGTCGGCGACCTGTGGTCGGAGCTGCGCCACCGGGCCGCCAGGCTGGCGGATCGCGCCCGGCCCTGAGGCGGCGCCCCCGAAGCCTCGGCTGCGGGTGGTGCCTCGGCTGCGGGTGGTGCCGGGCTGCGGAATTGCGCCCAGCCTCTCCCGGTTGACGATAGGGAGCGCCGATGACCTCGATTCCCGCGCTGATTCTGGCCAGCCGCGCTGTCACCGCCGGCCAGAATGTCGCACCCCAGGCCTAGAGTGGGACTGACCCGGGCCGAGGTGTCGCGTGAGGGCTGCTAAGGAGGGAGAGCCATGCGTCCGGTGACCGACCTGCAGCGGCGCGTTGCCCCGTTCAAGGTGGTCACTGACATGGTGCCCGCCGGGGACCAGCCGCAGGCCATCGCGGAGATGGAGAAGCGGATCCGCTCAGGGGCCAAGGACACGGTGCTGCTCGGCGCGACCGGGACCGGCAAGACGGCGACCGTGGCCTGGCTGGCGGAAAGACTGCAGCGCCCGATGCTCGTCATGCTGCCCAACAAGACCCTCGCCGCCCAGTTCGCCAACGAGCTGCGGGAGATGCTGCCGAGGAACGCGGTCGAGTACTTCGTCTCCTACTACGACTACTACCAGCCGGAGGCGTACGTACCGCAGACCGACACCTACATCGAGAAGGATTCGTCGATCAACGACGAGGTGGACCGGCTCAGGCACTCGGCGACCAACTCCCTGCTGACCCGCAGGGACACGATCGTGGTGGCGTCGGTGTCCTGCATCTACGGCCTTGGCACGCCCCAGGAGTATGTGGACCGGATGCTGAGGCTCACCGTGGGCGACATGATCGACCGGGACGTGCTGCTGCGCAAGCTCGTCGGCATGCAGTACACCCGCAACGACCTGTCGTTCACCAGGGGCACGTTCCGGGTCCGCGGCGACACCATCGAGGTGATCCCGGTCTACGAGGAGCTCGCCGTGCGGATCGAGATGTTCGGCGACGAGATCGAGAGGCTGATGACGCTGCACCCGCTGACCGGTGAGGTGATCAGCGAGGACGACGAGCTGTACGTCTTCCCGGCCTCGCACTACGTCGCGGGGCCCGAACGGATGGAGCGGGCGATCGCCGGCATCGAGGCCGAGCTCGCCGAGCGGCTCGGGGAACTTGAGCGATCCGGCAAGCTGCTCGAGGCACAGCGGCTGCGCATGCGCACCACGTATGACATAGAGATGCTGCGGCAGGTGGGAAGCTGCTCGGGGATCGAGAACTACTCGCGGCATATCGACGGCCGGGAGCCCGGCAGCCCGCCCAACACGCTGCTCGACTACTTCCCTGAGGACTTCCTGCTGGTCATCGATGAGTCGCACAACACGGTGCCGCAGATCGGGGCCATGTACGAGGGTGACGTCTCCAGGAAGCGGGTGCTGGTCGAGCATGGGTTCCGGCTGCCGAGCGCGATCGACAACCGCCCGCTGACCTGGGAGGAATTCTGCGACCGCATCGGCCAGACGCTGTACCTGTCGGCGACGCCGGGCCCGTACGAACTGCAGCGGGTGCAGGGTGAGGTCATCGAGCAGGTGATCAGGCCGACCGGGCTCATCGACCCCGAGGTCGTCATCAAGCCGACGAAGGGCCAGATCGACGACCTGGTGCACGAGATCAGGGAGCGGGCCGAGCGGTTCGAGCGGGTCCTGGTGACCACGCTGACCAAGAAGATGGCCGAGGACCTCACCGACTACCTGCTTGAGCTGGGCATCAGGGCCAGGTACCTGCACAGCGAGGTGGACACCCTGCGCCGGGTGGAGCTGCTGCGCGAGCTCCGCCTCGGCGAGTACGACGTGCTGGTCGGGATCAACCTGCTGCGTGAGGGACTCGACCTGCCCGAGGTGTCGCTGGTGTCGATCCTGGACGCGGACAAGGAAGGCTTCCTGCGGTCAGGCACGTCGCTGATCCAGACCATCGGCCGCGCGGCCCGCAACGTGTCCGGCCAGGTGCACATGTATGCCGACCAGGTGACTCCGTCGATGCAGCGGGCCATCGACGAGACCAACAGGCGGCGGGCCAAGCAGATCGCCTACAACACCTCCCGCGGGATCGACCCGCAGCCCCTGCGCAAGCGCATCGCGGACATCCTGGACCAGCTGGCCCGGGAAGATGCGGACACCGCGCAGCTCCTTGGCGGCTCGGGCAGGCAGCAGAGCCGGGGCAAGGCGCCGGTTCCCGGCCTGTCCTCGCGGGCGCGGGCGGCGTCGGCCGCGGCGGGCGCGCGCCAGGAGCAGCAGGGCGGGCGCGGCCACGGCGAGGGCGGGCCAGCGCGCGAGAACCTGCTCGGCCTGATCGGCGAGCTGACCGAACAGATGCATGCCGCAGCCGCCGAGCTGCAGTTCGAGGTCGCCGCGCGGCTCCGCGACGAGATCAAGGAGCTGAAGCACGAGCTGCGCGGCATGCAGGCCGCCGGGATCTGAGGCCCCAGGCCCAGACCATAGCGTGCCGGTCATAACGGGTGGGGCGGCGGGATACCGGGGCACGCCGCGCCCGGCAGATACCTGGAATGACCAGGCGGGAAACGGTGGAACCGGCCGGGCTGCCAGATCCGTCCAAGGTGTATGGATCGCCGAGGGTTTACCGGACTCGGGGCGGTGATGTGCGCGGTCGCCGTTCTGGCCTCGATCGTGCTGGCCGCGTGCGGGAGCTCTCCGGCTCCGACCACGGCACCCAGTGCCTCAGCCACGGCCTCGGCGACGCCGTCACCGTCGGTAAGCCCAGGAGCAGCCGCCACGGAGGCGGTGCTGTGCCGGGACACCAAGGCGGTCACCGGCCTCGAGATATTGCGCACCCACGTTGCCCGGGTGCCGCAGCTGCAGAACAGAGTCCCTAACCTGGTCATCGTCGCAACCCCGGCGGAGGCACGGGCGGTGGCGCGGGCATTGTGCGCGCTGCCGCTGTTCCCGCGCGGCGTCATCATGAACTGCCCCGCGCTGCTGGAAGGCACGACGTACCTGCTCCAGTTCACGGCGGACGGGCGGCCGCTGCCAGACGTCACCGTCGAGGCGACGGGGTGCGAGACTGTCACCGGGGTCGGGCCGGAGCGCTGGGCGGCCAGGTCGCCCGGGTTCTGGCGGACACTGGCCGTGGCGGCGGGCATCAGCCCGCCGGGGCGGATTGCGTTCACCGAAAGCTGCCAGGTGGCGCGGCCGGATCAGGTCAACGGCTGCCCGGCCCAGACCAAGCCAATCTCGGCAGCGGTGCCCTGACGGGCAGCGGTGCCCTGACGGGCAGCGGTGCCTGCCGGGCAGCCGTCCTGTAGCCCGCAGCCGTCCTGTAGCCCGCAGCCGTGCCTTAGCCCGCAGCCGTGCCTTAGCCTGCAGCCGTGCCTTAGCCTGCAGCCGTGCCTTAGCGGGCAGCCGTCCCCGGCTGGCGGCTGCGGCCACCGATCCCTGGGAGGGCGTGCGTGACCTGGGTGATGTTCGACTACGGCGGCGTGGTCTCGCACCCGCCGACGCGGCAGGACCTGGCACTCCTGGCGGGCGTGGCTGGCGTGCCCGTGCCGGCGTTCACCGGCGTGTACTGGGAATGGCGGCGTGCATACGACCTTGCGGACCTGGACGTAACGGGCTACTGGAAGCAGGTGGGGCGCAGCCTCGGCCGCGGCTACGGCGACGCCGAGATCTGTGAGCTGGCCCGGCTCGACAGCGCGTCCTGGCTGCGGCTGCAGCCAGGCACGGTGGCGCTGATCGAGGACCTGGCCGCCGCCGGCCACCCCCTCGCGCTGCTGTCGAACGCACCCGGCCAGCTCGCCGGCGCGATCGGCTCGCTGCCGATAGCCGAACATTTCGGTCATCTGCTTTTCAGCTGTCAGCTGAAGTCCGCGAAGCCGGACCCGGAGTGCTATAGCCGCGCACTGGGCAGGCTCGGGGCCACTCCTGCGGAGGTCATCTTCATCGATGACCGCAGCGAGAACGTCGCCGCCGCAGCCGCGATGGGCCTGCGGTCAGTTCATTTCACCAGCCCGGAGGGCATGCGGGCGGCGGTCGCCCGGCGGCTGGCCGAGGCCGTCTGAACCCCGCCCGGTGGGCGCGCCTGCCCGGCGGCTGGCCTGGCAGGGGCACCGGGCTGGGGTCCCGGTGAGCGGTTATCGCAGGTGTGCTGGGTGTACGGCCGGCGTAGGGTCAGAATCATGTGGGTGAGCCTGGCTGCCGCGCTGATGTCGGCGTTCTGCTACGGTATCGCCGCGGTCATGCAGGCCGTGGCGATCCGTTCGGCGAGCCGCCGCCCGGCCCGGATCCGGGAAGGGGACCCGGCGGCGGGCCGGGTCGACCCTGGGCTGCTGGTCCGGCTGCTCCGCCAGTGGCGCTTCGTCGCCAGCATCGGCATCGACCTGGTGGGGTTCATTGCCCAGCTCATCGCCCTCCAGCGGCTGCCGCTGTTCGCCGTGCAGGCCGTCATCGCATCCAGCCTCGCGGTCACCGCCGTGTTCGCGGCCTGGCTGATCGGGGTCAAGCTCAGCAGCCGGGAGTGGCTCGCCGTGAGCGGGGTGGTGGTCGGGGTAGCACTGCTCGGCTCGTCGGCGGGTGCCGAGGGCGCGGCCAGGGTGGGCACCGGGTTCCAGATCGCGCTGATGATCGCCGTGGCGGGGGTGGCGGTGGCGGGGATGGCCGCGGCCAGGCTGTCCGGCCGCGCTCGCACGCCGGCGCTCGGCGCCACGGCTGGCCTCGGCTACGCGGTGCTGGCGGTCGCCGCCCGCATCCTGCCCGGCTTCTCCCCGGGCCAGCTGGTGCGCAGCCCGGCCGCGTACACGCTGGCGGCGGCGGGGATCGTGTCCTTCCTGATGTACGCGTCGGCGCTGGAAAGCGGCAGCGTGACCGTGGCCACCGCCGCCGTGGTGCTGGCCGAGACCGTGCCCCCGGCGATCGTGGGCGTGATCTTCCTCGGCGACAGCACCCGCCACGGCCTCACCGGGCTGGCCGTGGCCGGCTTCGTGCTCGCCGTGACCAGCGCGGTGGCCCTGGCGAGATTTGGCGAGGCCGGCGAGCAGCCGCAGGCCAGACCGGACGGCGTGCCGGCCAAGCGCTCCCACGGACGGTCACAGGCCACCACGCCCGTGTGAGCCCGCCGCCACCACTCCCGTGTGAGCCCGCCGCCACGGCCCGTCTGAGCCCGCCACGACGCCCGTGTGAGCCCGCGCCACGCCCGCATGCCCGGCGTGGCCGCCACGGCGCCGTGACCGGTATCGGGCCCTTTATGCATGGTCAACGAGGTATGAGCAAGGTGCGAACGGGGACCGTTCGGCGTTGCTGGCCGGTTCTGCCAGGTCAGCCTGATATTCTGATACCCCGTGGACCGGCGGATTTACCGCACGCAACGACCACGGGAGCCTTGACTTGGCGACGGCAGCGCATTCCTCACGGCCCGTTTCTACCAGGCATCTCTTCGTCACCGGGGGCGTGGCATCCAGCCTCGGCAAGGGCCTCACCGCTTCCAGCCTTGGCCGGCTGCTGAAGCTGCGCGGGCTCCGGGTCAGCATGCAGAAGCTTGACCCCTACCTGAACGTCGACCCGGGCACAATGAACCCGTTCCAGCACGGCGAGGTGTTCGTCACCGACGACGGCACCGAGACCGACCTGGACGTCGGGCACTACGAGCGGTTCCTCGACACCCGGCTGCCGGGCTCGGCGAACGTCACCACCGGGCAGATCTACTCCAGCGTGATCGCGAAGGAGCGGCACGGCGACTACCTGGGCGACACCGTGCAGGTGATCCCGCATATCACCAACGAGATCAAGTCGCGGATCATCGAGATGGGCGGCCCCGACGTGGATGTCGTGATCACCGAGGTCGGCGGCACCGTCGGTGACATCGAGTCGCAGCCGTTCCTGGAGGCGATCCGGCAGATCCGGCACGAGATCGGCCGGGACCGGTGTTTCTTCCTGCACGTCTCGCTGCTGCCGTACATCGGCCCGTCCGGCGAGCTGAAGACCAAGCCCACGCAGCACTCGGTGGCCGCGCTGCGCAGCATCGGCATCCAGCCTGACGCGATCGTGTGCCGCTCGGACCGGCCGATCGGCGGCGGGCTGAAGCGCAAGATCAGCCTCATGTGCGACGTGGACGAGGAGGCCGTGGTCTCCGCCGCGGACGCGCTGTCCATCTACGACATCCCCAAGGTGCTGCATTCCGAGGGCCTGGACGCCTATGTGGTGCGCAGGCTCGGGCTGCCCTTCCGCGACGTGGACTGGAGCGACTGGGACGAGCTGCTGCGCCGGGTGCACCGCCCGGCGCGCAGCGTGACGATCGCGCTCGTCGGCAAGTACGTGGACCTGCCGGACGCCTACCTGTCGCCGGCCGAGGCGCTGCGGGCAGGCGGGTTCGGCAACGACGCCAGGGTCAACATCCGGTGGGTTACCAGCGACGACTGCCAGACGCCCGAGGGCGCCGAGCGCCAGCTCGACGGCGTGGACGGGGTGCTGGTGCCGGGCGGGTTCGGGGTCCGCGGCATCGAGGGGAAGATTGGGGCGGTGCGGTACGCCAGGGAGAACCGCATCCCGCTGCTCGGGCTCTGCCTCGGCCTGCAGTGCATGGCCATCGAGGTGGCGCGGGACCTGGCCGGGCTGGACGGGGCGAACAGCGCGGAGTTCGACCCCGACGCGCCGTATCCGGTGATCGCCACCATGGCGGGCCAGGAGGATGTCGTGGCCGGGGAGCGGAACATGGGCGGCACGATGCGTCTCGGCCTCTACCCGGCGCTGCTCGCCGAGGGCAGCCTGGTCCGCGAGCTTTATGGCACGGACGTCGTCCAGGAACGGCACCGGCACCGGTACGAGGTCAACAACGCCTACCGCGAGATCCTGGAGCGCGCCGGGCTGGTCTGCTCCGGCCTCTCGCCCGACGGGCAGCTCGTGGAGTTCGTCGAGCTGCCGCGCACCGTCCACCCGTTCTTCGTGGCCACGCAGGCGCACCCGGAGTTCCTGTCCCGGCCGACCCGGCCGCATCCCCTGTTCAGCGGGCTGGTAGCCGCCGCGCTCGAGCGCTCGCGGGCCGTGCGGGGCGCCGAGTCGCTCACCGTGGCCGGCCACCGCGCCGCTGCCAGCGCGTGACCGGCGCTCGCGGGATGGACGACCTGACGGATCTGGGCATCCGCGACACGGCCGAGTCCTGGCCGGTGGTCTCGTCGGCCGAGCTTGCCCGCGGCGCCATGGTGCGGCTGCGCAAGGACATGGTGCGGATGCCCGGTGGCGAGGTCGTGGGCAGGGACGTCCTCGAGCACCCGGGAGCGGTCGCCGTGCTCGCGCTGGACGCCGCGGAGCGGGTGCTGATGATCCGCCAGTACCGCCACCCGGTCGGCAGGCTGCTCTGGGAGATCCCGGCCGGCCTTCGCGACATCGCCGGTGAGCCGCTGCGCGCGACTGCCGAGCGCGAGCTGCTCGAGGAGGCCGGCTACCGGGCGGCGGAGTGGCGCGTGCTCACCGACTCGTTCTCGTCCCCGGGGATCAGCACCGAGCGGATCCGGATCTTCCTTGCCCGCGGCCTGGCCTGGGTCCCGGAGTCCGAGCGCTCGTACGTGCCCGAGCACGAGGAGGCCCACCTGGAGCTCTCCTGGGTGCCGCTGGAACAGGCCGCTGCCCGCATCTTCGCCGGTGACCTTCACAATGGCGTTACGGCACTCGGTATCTTGTCCGCGTATGCGGCGCGTAAGGACGGGTTCGCCGCGCTGCGGGAACCAGATGCCCCCGAGCGCTGAGCGGCGGCCGCCGCGCGCGGCCGGAGTGGACCTGCCCGGCAACGGGGCCTGGCAGGACGCCTCGACCAGGAAGGACTGGCTGTCATGAAGGTCGGCATCCCCAAGGAACTCAAGAACAACGAGTACCGGGTCGCCATCACGCCGGCCGGCGTGCACGAACTGGCCCGCAGCGGGCATGAGGTGTTCGTCGAGAAGGGCGCGGGGACCGGCTCGCTGATCCCGGACGACGACTTCGCCGCCGCCGGGGCGGCGATCCTGCCGGACGCCGACGAGGTATGGCAGGCCGGGGAGCTGATCCTCAAGGTCAAGGAGCCCGTCCCCGAGGAGTACCACCGGCTGCGCAAGGGCCAGGTCCTCTTCACCTACCTGCACCTGGCCGCGTCCCGGGAGTGCACCGACGCGCTGCTCGACTCGGGCATCACCGCGATCGCGTACGAGACCGTGCAGCTGCCGGACGGGTCGCTGCCGCTGCTGGCCCCGATGTCCGAGGTGGCAGGCCGGATGGCGCCCCAGGTGGGCGCGCACCACCTGCAGCGCGACGGCGGCGGGCGGGGCGTGCTGATGGGCGGCGTCTCCGGCGTCTACGCGGCCAAGGTCGTGGTCCTCGGCGCCGGCGTGTCCGGCATGAACGCGGCGGCGATCGCCCTCGGCATGCAGGCCGAGGTGCTGCTGGTCGACAAGAACATTGCCAGGCTGCGCTCGGCCGACGCCATCTACCAGGGCCACCTCCAGACGGTGGCCTCCAACGCCTACGAGATCGAGCGCGCCGTGATCGACGCCGACCTGGTCATCGGCGCCGTGCTCGTCCCCGGTGCCAAGGCGCCAATGCTGGTCTCCAACGACCTGGTGTCCCGCATGAAGCCGGGCTCGGTGCTCCTGGACATCTCCATCGACCAGGGCGGCTGCTTCGAGGACTCCCGTCCCACCACGCACGACGACCCGACCTACCCGGTGCACGGCTCGCTGTTCTACTGCGTCGCGAACATGCCCGGAGCGGTGCCGCACACCTCGACGTACGCGCTGACCAACGTCACCCTGCCGTACGCGGCCGAGATAGCGAACCACGGATGGCGTGAGGCGCTGCGGGCCGACCCGGCGTTCGCGCTGGGGCTGAACGCACACGAGGGCGCGCTGACCTACCGCAGCGTCGCCGAGGCGCACGGGCTGCCCTGGATACCGGCAAGCGAGGCGCTCAACTGAAAGCTGTCCAGCCGGTCACGGTCGACGGGGCGATCAGGCGCTACCTCGACCACCTGATGGTGGAGCGCGGCCTCGCCGCGCACACCCTGCAGGCTTACCGGAGAGATCTTGAACGTTACGCGGCCGTGCTCGGCGTGGCGGGCCGGACCGGGATCGCCGACGTGACCACGCAGGACGTGGCCGCGTTCCTGGCCGGGCTGCGCGAGGGAGACGAGGGCCACCAGCCGCTGGCGGCAAGCTCGGCCGGCCGCGCCGTCGTCGCGGTGCGCGGCCTGCACGCGTTCGCCGCGGCCGAGGGGCTTGCGCCCGCCGACCCGGCCCGGCA
>JASHPR010000108.1 GCA_030038015.1 Streptosporangiaceae bacterium | reverse complement strand
CCGTCGGTGAGCGCGGGCCCGCGGACGGTGACCTCGCCGGTCTGCCCGGCGGGGGCGGGGGTGCCGCTGGCCGTGATGATGCGGATGTGCAGGCCGGTGGGAAGCCCGACGGAGGTGTCCTTGCGGGCGCCGTCGCCGGGCAGCGGGTTGGAGGCGGCCTGGTGCGCGGTCTCGGTCATGCCGTAGGCGTTGATCACCGGGGCGCTGAACTGGTGCTGTGTCCGGTGCAGGACTGCGGGCGCGAGCGGCGCGCTGCAGCTGCGGATGAACCGCAGGGCGGGAGGGTTGCGGGCGGGGTACTCGGCGGCGGCGCGGGCGAGCAGGATCTGGTGGATGGTGGGCACGGCGGTGTACCAGGTCGCTTTGGCGGTGGTGATCTCGTCCCAGAACAGGTGCGCGGAGAACCGCCCGGCGGCCGGCAGGTACGCGGAGCCGCCGCTGGCGAGGGTGGCGAGCAGGCCGGCGATGAGGCCGTGGCCGTGGAACAGCGGCATGACCAGGAGCGTCGCGTCTCCGGGTCCCAGGTGGTAGGTCGAGCAGATGCCGGCGACCGATGCGGCCAGGTTGGCGTGGGACAGCGGCACGATCTTGGGCGTGCCGGTGCTTCCCGTGGTGAACAGCAGCAGGGCAGCGCCCGGATCCGCGGGCTTGGCTGCGGGGCGCTGGCTTGGCGGCGAGGTGGCGGCCTGGCCCGGGCCGGGGCGGTGGCCGATGCCGGTGAGGGCCACCTCGGTGCGGGCGGGACCGGTCTGGATCGCCCACGCCGGCGTGGCGCCGGCGGGGTAGCTGCCGGCCAGGTGCTGCGGGACGAGCACGGCGCTGACGCTGGCAGCACCCAGGCGGGTGCGGACTTCGGCGAGGGTCAGCTGCGGATCGACCGGGACGACCACGGCCCCGATCCTCCAGGCGGCCAGCAGCGCAAGGACGAACTCGGGTCGATTGTCACTGTAGAGGGCGACCGTGTCCGCGCTGGTGATCCCGGCCTGGCCGAGCTGGCCCGCGAGCGTGTCCGTCAGCTGGTCCAGCCGCTGGTAGGACCATCGCATACTGCCGTCGGCTACCGCGACGGCGAGCCGGCCGGGGGTGCGGCCGATGCTGTCCTGGATCAGCTGTGCCATCCCGGGGTGGCTGGTCGTGGCGGTGTCGCTGGCAGGCATGGCATGTCTCCTTCAGCGCGTCCGCGCCGGACGCGGTGCCCGGTGATGCTGGCCGCCGGGGCCGGGCGCGCTCGGGGTCAGCGGGCCGGGATCAGGCGGCGGCGGCCGGCTAGTGGTGGCTGGCCCCGTTGGCGAACTCGGCGCGCAGCGCATCACCGCGGTTGTTCAGCTCGGGCGCCGGGATCATGGTGCCGAGTGAGTTGTAGGCGCCGAACTTGATCGGGTTGCCGGGAACCTGGGATCCAGCGACGTCCTTGACCATGCCACGCACCTTGATCTGCTCGAGTTTGCGGGTGTCGTCGACGTTGAGGATCAAGCTGACGGGGATGCCCGCCTTCTCCAGCCGTTCGTGCCAGGCGGCGGCGTCATCGGTCCGCAGCACGGCTTCCATGATGGGTTTGAGCTGGGCCTGGTTGGTCGTCCGGTCCTCGTTGGTGGCGAACCGCGGATCGGTGGCCAGCTCGGGCTTGCCGAGCGCGCCGGCCAGGATGCCGAACAGGTGGTCGTTGCCGACGCAGATCGCGATCAGCTGGTCGGCGCACTGGTAGGTGTCGAACGGCGCCATGGACGGGTGCCGGTTCCCGATGCGGTGCGGGCGCTGGTGGACGCCGAGCGCGTCCATCAGGCCCTGCTCCATCGTGGAGAACGTGGCATCGAGCATGGCCACATCCACGGTGGTTCCCTTGCCGGTGCGTTCCCTGGCCGCCAGGGCGGTGACGATCCCGCAGTAGCCGAAGATACCGCCCAGGATGTCGGAGATGGACGTGCCGACCCTGGTGGGGCCCCCGTCGGGCTCGCCGGTGCCGTCCATGATCCCGGACAGGGCCTGGACCACGGTGTCGTAGGCGGGCTGCATGTGCATCGGCCCGTACTGGCCGAAACCCGAGATCGAGCACACGATCAGCCGCGGGTACTGGGCCACCAGCCGGGCGGGGTCAAACCCGAGCCTGGCCATGACGCCGGGGCGGAAGTTCTCCACTACGACGTCGGCCCGGGCGATCATCGACTCGGCCACGGCCAGATCGCCGGGGTCCTTCAGGTTCAAGGCGATGCTCTCCTTGCCCAGGTTGGCGAACCGGTAGTACTCCGACACGCCGTCGCTGGCGAACGGGCCCATCTGGCGGGTGTCGTCGCCGGTAGCGGGCCGCTCGATCTTGATGATCCGCGCGCCGGCGTCGGCGAGCATGCGGGTGCAGGTCGGCCCGGCCAGGACGCGGGTGAAGTCCACGACCGTGATGTGCTGCAGGGCATGCGGCTTGCCCGGGTCGAGGTGCTCGGCCGGGGTGGCCGCGCTATGCGCGGTGGTTTCGGTGGTCATTGAGCTGTCCTTTCGGTTCGGCGCCGGTCAGCGGGACGGGGCCGGGATCGGCGCCGGGTTGGCCAGAGGCTGGGGGTTGAGGTTGCCGATGTGGCCGCTTTCGGCGCCCGCGCTGGGGTCGAGCACGCAGTCGATGAGCGCGGGCTGCCCGGAGGCGACCGCCGTGCCCAGGGCCTGGGTGAGCTGGCCGGGGGTGGTGACGTGGTACCCGGTGCCGCCGAACGCCTCGATCAGCCGTTCGTGGTGGGCGGAGGGGTCCAGCACGGTCGGGGCCGGGTCGGCGGAGGCAGCGTTGACCCCGTCGCCGCGGTAGATCCCGCCGTTGTTCAAGATGACGACGGTGACGGGCAGCTTATAGCGGCAGATCGTCTCGATCTCCATGCCGCTGAACCCGAACGCGCTGTCGCCCTCGATCGCCACGACCGGGCCACCAGCCTCCACCGCCGCGGCGATCGCGTAGCCCATCCCGATCCCCATCACGCCCCAGGTGCCGCTGTCGAGCCGGTGCCGCGGGACCTGCATGCCGATAACGTCGCGGGTGATGTCCAGGGAGTTGGCGCCCTCGTTGACCAGGTAGACATCCGGCCGTCCGGCCAGCACGTCGCGCACCGCGCGCAGCGCGTTGAAGAACCGCATCGGGGAGGGGTCCTCGGCCAGCCGGGCGCGCATCGCCGCGGCGTTGTGGTCCTTGCGCGCGTCCAGCTCGGCCCGCCACCCGGCCGGCGCGGTGATCTGGCCCGGCTTGGCCCGGTCAGTCAGCGCGGCCATCACCGACCCGATGTCGCCGACCAGCGGCGCCGCGATGGGCTGGTTGCTGTCCAGCTCGGTAGCGTCGATGTCGGCCTGGATGAAGGTCGCGCTGGGTGACCACTCGGGTGCCTCCCCCTGCCCGAGCAGCCAGTTCAGCCGCGCGCCGACCAGCAGCACGACATCGGCCCGGGACAGGGCCAGCGACCGGGCCGCCGCGGCCGACTGCGGATGGTCATCGGGCAGCAGGCCCTTGGCCATCGACATCGGCAGGAACGGGATCCCGGTGGCCTCGACGAACGCCCGGACCTGCTCGTCGGACTGGGCGTACGCGGCGCCCTTGCCGAGCACGATCAGCGGCCGCTCGGCCCCGGCCAGCAGGCCCAGGGCGCGATCCACGGCCTCCGGCGCGGGCACCTGCTGTGGCGCCGGGTCGGTGACCCGCCACAGCGTCTTGGCCGCGGCGGCCACGTCGATCGTCTCGCCGAGCACCTGGCCAGGAATGTCAAGGTACACGCCGCCGGGCCGGCCGGACACGGCGGCGCGGATGGCCCGGGCGACGCCGCGGCCGATGTCTTCGGCCCGGTCGATGCGGTAGGCGGCCTTAGCGAACGGCCGCGCCGCCGCGAGCTGGTCGAGTTCTTCGTACTCTCCGCGCTGCAGGTCGACCAGGGGACGCTGGCTGGACCCGGCGATCTGGATCATCGGGAAGCAGTTCACCGTCGCCGCGGCCAGCGAGGGCAGCCCGTTCAGGAACCCCGGCGCCGACACCGTCAGGCAGATGCCCGGCCGTTTCGTCAAGAACCCGGCGGCGGCCGCGGCGTTCCCGGCGCTGTCCTCACGCCGGAACCCGATGTAGCGGATCCCGGACGCCTGCGCGATCCGCGCCAAATCCGTGACCGGGATGCCGACCACGCCGTAGATGGTCTGCACCCCGTTGAGCCTCAGGGCGTCGACCAGAACGTGAAATCCGTCGGTCAGCTGGACACCAGCGTCAGCGGCCGGTGTCTCGGTCGTGGTGGTGCTCATCATGAGTCTCCATTCGGTTGGCGGGTGGGCGCGCGGCGCGCCGGCCAGCGGCCGATGATGACGGCGGCCAGGCAGGCGGCGGCGCCGAGGCCGAGCGCGGGCCGTGGCCGGGGCAGGCCGGACAGCGCCCGAGGACCGGCTCGCTCATCCACGAATTCACCACGATCACCAACATCGCGCCGAGGACCCCGCCGACCGCGATCGGCATCCCGGACCACCAGTACGCCTAGCCCGGCAGCCGCCGCCAGCCTCACAGGTCTATCCCGGCGAAGATCGCCTTCAGGACGAAGAAAATACCCTCGACTCCGAACGGCAACCCCAGCACGGCGCCGTACTGGGGCATCAGGCCTGACCGACCGCCGGGAAACCCGCTCATCCCGCACCCGGCAGCCAGCCACCCGCATCGGCCCAGCACGCCACCGCCGCCCGGCCCCGCACCAGCACCAGGCACCGCCACCGGCCCTCCCCGGACCTGGCCCGCTCCCAGCCTAGGCCGCACGGCCGCGGCCATCCAGAGGCCGCCGCCCAGCCGCGCTCCCCACCCCATCAGCGCCCGCGCCCACCGGATATCAACCGAAGCAGCCTGTCCGGGGACCGCGACGTTAACGGTGGCTCCACCCCCGTTGGATGTGTAGGAGCAAGCTGCAGAAGCCCAGACGCGGAGTTGGGTGATCCGTACTCGCGGTCGGAGACCGCAGGGCTGAAAACTGGCGTGTTCCCCGCCCGTGGCACGGCAGCGGCCCGGCCCTCTGGCTCCCCCACGGCAGAAAGGAAGCAGGCTTCCCGCACGCCGAGCTCCGCGCCCCTGGCCGCGACACGGACGTGGGACATCCTGTTCAGCGGTTCACGTCATGGCCGGCGCTGACCTCGATGCGCCCGGGCCAGACCGTTCCGAGCGCCGTTGAGTGCCTGCCGGTGACCGCAGGTCTCCTTCGGCGGCCGGCGACCGAGCAGCTGATCCGCCGCGCGTTGATCGGCAGCCCGCTCTGCAGCTCCGCCAGGCCACGGCCAGACGCCTCGGTGAAAACCATGTCGAGGCAGTGGCGCCGCGCTAGCTCGATCACTCACGCGTTCGCGCGCCCCAGCGCGTAGGCGTCCTCGTCGATCCGTTCGCCGAACTCCGTCACGGCAATAACTTTGCCACCTGCGTCTGACCATCCGCGGCAGCCAGCGCCGGGCTGCGCGCGAACCGGGGTCCGGCATCACGTTTGCCTACAGAAAGCCCACGACCACAGCCACGAGAGCCGACAGCACATCCGGCCCGTCCGGGTCGTGCCTCGTGGCCGCGGCGGCCGCCTGACCGTGCATACGGACGCAGGCCAGCGGGTGAAGCTGAGGGCCTACGCCGAGGGTGACCCGAGTGGACGATGAGTCCTGGCGAGCATAAGCCGATAGCCGGGATGGCCATGAGCGCCGGTCCCTTCACTGCGATCGCCACCGGCCTGGCAATGATCGCGGGGCTGCCGGCGATCCTGAGAATCCGCCGCGCGCGCCGGCGGGCAGTGAGTCGGCTGATCGAGTCCGTTCCTCCCGCGACCGGAGCCACGCAGCAGATCAGCTGACCGCTGCGCCGGACCGTCAGCAGATGCGTGGTAGCTGCTCGCCCAGCGGGAGATCCATGATCCGGGTCGCGCCAAGACCGGTGCGGCTGACGACGACACCGCGGTGCTCCTCGACGACTGTGCCGATGAGCCGGGCTTCCCGGCCGTGCTCGTGCTCATGCATCGCGGCCAGCACCACCTCGATCCCGGCGGCCGGGACGATCGCCACGAGCTTCCCCTCGTTGGCGACCTGGAACGGGTCGAGCCCGAGCAGACCGCACGCGTCGCGCACCTGCTCGGGCACCGGCACGTCGCGCTCGACGATCTCGATGCCGACGCCGGAGGCCCTGGCGATCTCGTTGACGGTGGCGGACAGGCCGCCGCGAGTTGGGTCGCGCAGCACGTGGATTTCAGCGCCGGTCGCGAGCATCGCCGCGACCAGGCCGCCCAGGGGCGCCGTATCGCTCTGGATCGTGGTGCCGAACTCCAGGCCCTCGCGACAGCTCAGGACCGCCACTCCGTGCAGGCCGATCTCGCCGCTGACGATTACGGCATCGCCCGGCCGGGCGCGCCGCGGGCCGATGCCGACCCCGTCCGCGAGCACTCCTATGCCGCTGGTGTTGATGTAGATCCCGTCGCCGCTGTGGTGGTCGACAACCTTGGTGTCCCCGGTGACAAGGGACACCCCGGCGGCTGCGGCGGCCTTGCCGACAGCGGTGGCCACCATGCCCAGGTCGGACATCGCCGTCCCCTCGGCCATGATGAACGCCGTGGACAGGTAGAGCGGCCGCGCCCCCATCATCGCGAGGTCGTTGACCGTGCCGTTGACCGCCAGGTCGCCGATCGATCCGCCAGGGAAGAACATCGGCTTGACGACAAAGCTGTCGGTCGAGAACGCCAGCCGACCGGCCAGCGCCGGCAGTACGGCGGAGTCGCCGAGACCTGCCTCGGCGACCTCGCCGTACGCCGGGAGGAAGAGATTCTCGACCAGTTCCGCCGACATCGCGCCGCCGCCGCCGTGCCCCATGACGACCGCCGGGGTGTCCCGCAGGGGCAGCGGGCATGACCATCCGTCGAAATCCAGGTCGTTGCTCACGGCACCTCCACGAGATCGAGCCTGCGGTACGCGTAGTAGGCCGCGCATGCCCCCTCCGAGGACACCATGGTCGCCCCGAGTGGCTTACGCGGAGTGCAGGTCCTGCCGAAGGCCGCGCACTCGTGGGGTTTGATCAGGCCCTGAAGCACCGCGCCCGAGCGGCACAGCGGCGACTCGGCGGTCTGGATGCCGGTGACATCGAACCGCAGCTCCGCGTCGTACACGGCGTATCCCGGCGAAAGCCGCCACCCGCTGGCCGGGATCGTCCCGATGCCGCGCCAGGCCCGGTCGGTCACCTCGAAGACGTCCCTGAGCATCGCGATGGCGGCGGGGTTGCCCTCGGCCGGGACCGCTCGGGGATAGGCGTTCTCCAGTTCGTGGCGGCCCGTCTCGAGCTGGACGATGGTGCGACGGATGCCCTCCAGGATGTCGAGCGGTTCGAAGCCGGTCACGACGATCGGCACCCGGTACTTGCCGGCCAGCGGCGGGTACTCGCTCGTGCCCATGACACTGCAGACGTGGCCCGCGGCCAGGAAGCCCTGGACCCGGCAGGTCGGGGACTCCATGATCGCCGCGATGGCGGGCGGGACGAGCACGTGCGAGACGAGCAGCGAGAAATTGCCGATGCCCTGGGTCCTCGCCTGGTGCACGGTCATCGCGTTGGCCGGCGCCGTCGTCTCGAAACCGATCCCGAAGAAGACGACTTCCTTGCCTGGGTTGTCCCTGGCGACCTGGAGCGCATCGAGGGGCGAGTAGACGACCCGGACGTCTGCGCCCTCGCTCTTGACCGTGAACAGGTCATCACGGCTTCCCGGCACCCGCAGCATGTCGCCGAAGGAGCAGAAGATCACCTCCGGGCGCCGGGCGATCGCCAGGGCCCGGTCGATGATTTCCAGCGGGGTTACGCAGACCGGGCAGCCCGGCCCGTGGATCATCTCCACTCCGCGCGGCAGCAGCTGGTCGATGCCGTGCCGGATGATCGAGTGAGTCTGGCCGCCGCAGACCTCCATGATCGCCCACGGCCTTGTCGTCGCGGCGTGGATCTGGCCGAGGAGCCTGCGGGCAAGGTCGGGGTCGCTGAACTCGTCGAGATACTTCACTGGTCCTCCCGCATCGCCTGCGTCGCGGCCTCGAAGCCGTCGCCGAACTCTTCCTCGAGGATGCCCAGCCGTTCGAAGGTGGCCAGCGTCTCCCTGGCAGACTCCTCGTCGAGCCGCTGGATGGCGAAGCCCACGTGGACGATGACGTACTCGCCCACCGCGGTCTCCGGCAGATAGGCCAGGCAGACCTTCTTCTTCACGCCCCCGAAGTCGACCTGGGCCATGGTGGTGCCGCTCTCGGCGAAAACGGACTCGACGCGGCCCGGTACTGCCAGGCACATAACGGCCTCCTTCGTCCTCAGCGGGGACAGGCGGGGGTGGGCATGATGACATGCTGACGGCCGACAGCGGCCTGCCCCAGGGCCAATCCACCGTCGTTGGCGGGCACCCGGGCGTGGGTGAGAACGGTCAGGCCGCGCTCGCGAAGCCGGGCAGTCGTAGCGGCGAGCAGAAGCCGGTTGACGAAGACGCCACCCGACAGCCCGACGGTCCTGACCCCGGTGGAGGCGGCGGCGCGGTCGGCGATCTCGGCTCCGGCCCGGGCTAGCGCCTCATGAAAGGCCCAGGCGAGCGCCCCGGCCTCGGCGCCATCGGCCAGGGCGGCCGCGAGGTCTCGCACGAGCGGATCCGGGTCGAGCCGCAGGACGCCGTCCCCGGTGCAGGTCACCGGCAAGGCCAGCTCGGGAGCCGTGACCCCGCACGCCAGCCGCCATGCGCCGGCAGCCGCCTCGAGCTCGACGGCGGCCTGTGCCTCGTAGCTGATCCGGTAACGGATGCCGATTAGGGCCGACGCCACGTCGAAGAGCCGGCCCACGCTGCTGGTATCCGCGAAGCCCCGGCCGCTCTCATGGGCCCGCGTCAGGAAGGCTCGCTCGGCCGCGGACAGCTCGTCACCCACCGGAGTGCTCGTGAGGGACACGCCGGCCGCGAGCATCGCCAGCGCCGCGGTTCGCACGGGGTTGCGGACCCCGGCGTCCCCGCCCGGCAGGCGGACCCGCCCAAGGTGGCCGAGGCGGTCCGCCGCGCGCCCGGCCGCCCTCAGCAGGAGGAGCTCGCCACCCCAGATCGTGGCGTCACATCCGTAGCCGGTGCCATCGAAGACGAGGCCGAGCAGCGGCTCGGCGAGCCGGCCGTGCTCCGCCGCGAGCGCGGCCAGGTGCGCGTGGTGGTGCTGCACTTCGAGGACCGGAACGTCGAGCTCGGCGGCGAGCCGGCGGGCCCATTGGCGCGAGGCGTAGCCCGGGTGCATGTCGCAGACCAGCAGCGCCGGTGTGCTGCGGTGGAAGCCGAGCAGCTGGTCGGTGACGCGCTGGTGCGCCTCCCGGCTGGCTAGCGTCGCCAGGTCTCCCACGTGGGCGGAGACGAAGGCGCGGTCGTCGCGGGACAGGGCGACGGTGTTCTTCAGCTCGGCGCCGGCCGCCAGGACGACGGCAGAGCCGGCCGCCGGGCCGGCCGGGAAGTCGACGGGCAGGGGAGCGTATCCGCGGGACCGGCGGATCGGGACCCCGCCGTCGGCGGACCAGCCAACGACCGAGTCCTCGACGGGGACGGCGATGGCACGGTCGTGGGTGAGGAAGAGGTCGGCGATGCCGCCGAGCTGGGCCAGGGCAGCCTCGTCGGTGTAGCAGAGTGGCTCGCCGGATACGTTGCCTGAGGTCATCACGAGCACCGGTGGCGCGCCGGGCGAGCCGTCGGGGCGGTCGGCGAACAGGAGGTGGTGCAGCGGCGTATAAGGCAGCACGACGCCGAGCTCGCCGAGCCCCGGCGCGACCCGGGCGGCGACGGGCCCGCCGGGCCGGGCCGGAAGGAGGACGATAGGGCGTTCCTTCGAGGCGAGCAGCGTCCCGGCCTGCCCGACTTCGACGAGAGTCCCGGCCGTGGCGAGATCGCGCGCCATGACGGCGAACGGCTGGTCCGGCCGGTGCTTGCGCGCCCGGAGCAGCATCACGGCGCCGGCGTCGGCGGCGGCGCACGCCAGGTGATAGCCGCCGAGGCCCTTGATGGCGACGATCCGGCCGTCCCGCAGGGCCTCGATAGCCGCTGCGAGGGCCGGTTCCGTGCCCCGGGCGAGGACCGTGCCGCCGGGCAGGCGGGCGGCGAGCGCGGGGCCGCAGTCGTGGCAGGCCACCGGCTGAGCGTGGTAGCGGCGGTCGCGCGGGTCGGCATACTCGGTCGCGCAGGCGCGGCACAGCGGGAAGCCAGCCATCGTCGTCCGGGCCCGGTCGTAGGGCAGATCGACGGTGATCGACAGGCGCGGGCCGCAGTGCGTGCACGTGATGAAGGGATGACGGTAACGGCGGTCGGCCGGGTCGAACAGCTCGCCCAGGCAGGCAGTGCACGGCGCGGTATCCGGCGGCACCAAGGTGCGCGATCCGTCGCCGGGGGCGGAGCGCCCGATGACAAAGGCAACATCTCCCTGCACCGGGAGGTCGTGACCGGTGACGGACTCGACCAGGGCCAGCGGCGGGGCGTCGCTGACGAGCCGCCGCTCGAACTCGGCGACGGCGGACGCCGGGCCCTCGACCTCCACCCCGACCGAGGTCGCGTCGTTGTGACAGCCGCCAACGAGGGCGAGGTCGTCGGCGAGGACCGCGAGGTGCGGACGGAAGCCGACCCCCTGCACCACTCCCCGCACGACAAGCCGGCGACGCACAACCGGTCCCGCCGCGCGGGCTGGGCCTGGAACCCTCATGCCCGTTCCCACAGCACGACGCGGTTGTTGCCCGAGTCAGCCACGGCGAGCAGGTCGGGTCCCGCCGCCGGGCGGTGCCAGTGCACCCCGTAGGGCCAGCAGAGAGTGTCCGGCGCGACCTCGGACCACCGGTTCTCGCCGTTCGCGGCCAGGTCGGGCTGGGCCAGCGCGAGCTGCGGGTCGAGCGACGACACCGGACCGCCCTGGATGAGCACGCGGTTGTTGGCCGTATCGGCGATGGCGAGATCCCCGTCGGCCGACGAGATGCCGTAGGGAAAGCGCAGCCGGCCGTCCTGCGGCACGTAGGGGAACTCCGAGCCGGTCTCGAAATCGGGCTGCCCGAGGACGATGTCGGCTGGCCGGTCCTCCTCCGGGTGGCTGCGCCAGCCGAGCACCCGGTGGTTGCCGGGGTCGGCGACCCACACGCCGCCCGCACCATCGGAAGCGAACGCGTGCGGCCACCGGAAGGAGCCCGCCGACACCGGGCCGCCCCGGTTCTCCGCGCGGTCGGCCGGGCCGGGCTGGCCGAGGATCACGTCGGCCGGCTGCCCGGGGTCAGGGATTCCCCGGCGCCAGACCAGGACCCGCCGGTTGCCGGTGTCGGCGACATAGAGGCGTCCGTCCACCAGTGCCATGCCGAAGGGCCAGTAGAAGGACCCGGCGTCAGGGTCGCCGCCGGCGTTCGGCTCCGCGCAGTCGTGGTCGGGCTGGCCGAGCACGAGGTCAGGGCGGGTACCGGTGTGCGCTGGCAGCCGATTCCACACGAGCAGCCGGTGGTGCCAGGCGTCCGCGACGACCAGCCGATCGCCGTCGCGGATGATGCCAGCCGGAAGGTGCATCCCGTGAGCCGGGCCCCGGCCGCTCGCGGCCGGTCCCTCGCTGTGCTCATCGGGCTGGCCGAGCACCACGGCGGCCGGCTCGCCGTCAGCGCGGGGCAGGCCGTACCACACGAGCACCCGATGGTTGCCTGTGTCGGCCGCGACCACCATGTCGTCGTCGAGCCAGACACCGCGCGGGCCGTAGAGCCATGCGCTGGTCGGCCGGGCCGGCGGCAGCAGCAGCCCCCCGGGGGCAGGTGCGCCGAGGACGGTGTGGGGCCGCCAGTCGCCGTAGGCCGGGGCCGGGGCCGGGATCTTCTCATCCGGATGCGTGCTGATCGGCCCGCCGGTCGGCCGGCTGCTGGCAGGGACGACGGTGACGCGCACGTCAGCCGCTCCCGTCCGGCCGGACCCATACCATCTCCGCGCCGACCTGCAGCGGCACCGGCACCAGCCGGGCACCCGGGAGGGTCAGGCACTCCCCGTTCGTGGCGTCGTAACACAGCCCGTGCCAGCGGCAGGTGAGCGTTCCCGCGGCGGCGTCGACTATGGCTTCGTCCAGCGGCCGGCCCTGATGTGCGCAGGCGTTGACGTACGCCGCGAGCTGGCCGCCAGCGTGCACCACGATGGCGGACGCCGGAACGGCGTCACCAGCCGGGATGCTCACGACCCTAAGCTCCCCGGCCGGGATCGTCCCGGCGGCTAGTACCGGCGTCCAGCCGGCTGCGCGCAGCCGGGCCTCCTCGGCGGGGACGGCGGACGCCTGACTGGCCCGCCGGATCGTGATGGTCTCGACCGGGATGAGGGTGCGACCAACCTCGGCCGCGATCACCTCGACGCCCGTCAGTCCGGGCACGCCCGCTCGCAGAGCGGCCTCGACGCTGTCGCGCATCGTGACCGACGCCATCGAACAGCCGCTGCACGCTCCGCGCAGCCGGACATATGCGACGCCATCGGCGACGTGCTCCAGCTCGACGTCTCCGCCGTGCGCCTGCAGCCCCGGCCGGACCCGTGCAATCGCCTGGTGCGCGAGCATCGCCGGGTCGGGCCGGATGATGCCGTGCATGGACAGCAGCATCCGCACTTCGGGCTCGTCCACCAGGGCGTACAGGAGTTCGCGTCCGTGGTCGTCACTGCGGAGCCGGCGAACGACCGTGGTGAGGCCTTCGCGGTGCAGTGAGTTGAGCGCGTCGAGCGCCTCGTCGACCACGCCGCGCGGGCCGGCGTCGAGTTCGGGAAGGCGCGCCATCGCCGCGTCGAGCCGGGCAGCCGCTCGTTCGAGATCGTCGGCGTGCACGTCGCGCGCGGTCACGCCGGCCTCCCATCACCGGCGGGTGACGGCCGGGTGGGGCGCGTGAGCGGGTCGGCCACGGTGACGGTGGGCCTGGGCGGCGGAGTAGCGTCCAGGCCCGCCGCGGGCAGGACAGTGATTCCCATGCCCGCGGTGAACGGCTCGCCGGACTGCGGCATCCGGCTCATCTGCTCAGCCTGCCGGGCCAGGTCGGCCAGCTCTTCGTCCGGGTCGCTCACCTCCGCCTTCGCGATCTCGTCGAGGATGCTCCGCACGGTGGCCGAAGCATCGTGGTCGAGGTGTTCCTCGAAGACGAACCTGGCCTCGGCGAGCCTGGCCCGGGCCTGGCCGAAAGCTCCCAGGTGAGCCAGGGCGTTTCCCTGGTTCATGAGCACCCGGGCCCGGCCGATCGGGTCGGCGTTCCTGGCGCCCGAGTCCAGCACCTCCTCGTAGAGCCCGACGGCCTCGGCGAGATTGTCGGCCCGGTGGGTGGACGGCGTGTAGACGAGGGCATTGGCGAGGTTGAGGGTCGCCGTCGACCACGGCACGGGGGCCGACTCCCTCGTGAAGACCCGACGGCAGGCGCGCAGCGCCTGGGTTGCCACGCCGAGGCGGAGCCGGTCGGAGGCCCGGGCCATCGGTACCGTGAGGTGAGCGGTGGCCAAGTTCATCGTCAGCGAGGCCCACAAGTAGGGCGACGACTCCTCGCTCACGAGCTGGAGCCCGTCGTAGTAGTGCCGGATGGCCTCCTGCAGCAGCCCTCGGGCATTGTCCCCGGTCGCGGCCTCCTCCTGGGCCGCTGAGCCAAGGCGCAGGTGCAGCTGGGCGCGGACGTCAGGGAGGTCGGTGCCGGCGAGTCCGGCGAGCGCGGCAGCCAGGTGCTGGCGGGCGGCCCGGATGTCTCCGCTGTCGGCCAGGAGCAGGCCCGTCGTGCCGCGCAGCACCGCGGCGGTCACCGGCAGGGCCGACGCGGCCACCGTCGCGGCGGCGAGCAGCCCCTCGGCGGCCAGCCCCAGCTCACCGGCCGCGCACGCCGCCGTCGCCTCGGCCGCCAGCACCAGGGCCCGGACCTCAGGGCCGACCTCGGCGGAGAGCGCGCTCGCACGCGGCGCCGGGGCCGCTCCCACCGTGTACAGGACGACGTCGACCAGCGGACCCGCGCCCGCCGGCAGGGCAGCGCGCACAGTCTCTGCAAGATCCGGGTCCGGGTCGAGGACCCACCGGTGGTAGGACGAGATCCCGTCCTGGCCTGTGAACTCGCGGCGCGCCTCGTCGAGCCGGTCCTCGTGGACCAGGCGATGCCCCGCCAGGACGTCGGGCCAGGGATCGGGGAGCCGTCCCGCAGCGAGCGCGACTCGCGCCGCCTCGATCTCGTCGCTCTCACCGGGAACGAGCAGCACACCGGCCGGGAACCCGAAGGCTCCCAGGGGCTGGGGACGGGCCAGTGCGGGCTCCGCGACGCCCGAGACGTCAGTCATCGGAATCCTCCTGCGGGGCCCGGCGCCGCGCGGCCGCGCGACACAACACGTCGGCCGCCAGTCGGGCCTGCCGCTCGGAACGGTGGGTCTGGAGGAGCCGCCGTTCCACCCCCTCCGCCGTTGTCACGATCAGGTAGACGTTCCAGGTACCCCGCTCGGCGACGACCTCCGTCGCGACCTCGCGCTCCGCCGGGTTCTCCATCGGATCCTCCCTCAGGCGGCACCGCCAGGGCGTGCAGGTCAACGACGAGGACACCCCGGTCGTCGTCCCCGCTCACGTCGAAGGTGCCGGCGACGGGCTCGAAGCCACGCACCTGGTGGATGAGGACGGATCGATCCCCGCCCGGTGTCGACTGGTTGAGGACCAGGCCGCCATGGTGGGGCGAGTGGACCGGCACGAGGACCAGAGCCGGCCGGGGCAACTTCTCGAACCGGGCGAGCAGCCCGTCGTCAGGGAAGTGCCGCGCGGCGAGGACTGCGCTCATGCGCAGGTAGCCCGCTGCTGTGATGTCGATGGTCGCGGGCGGCGGCATATGGTCGCGGGCGATGAGCCGGGCTACGGCGTGCATCGCATCCTCGACCCGTTCGGTGAGCGGGGCACCGGGCTCGTAGCCCTCGCCTTCGACGAGATAGACCGTCACGTCGGTGGGGCGGGTCGGCCCGAGTAGCCACGCGCCGAACGACAGGGCGTGGTCCCAGCGCAGGTTGTGCGTATGCAGCCCGTCCATCGGGGGCGGGTCGCCGAGCTCCTCGGCCGGGACCCGGAAGATCGTCCCTGGTGCGGCCCCAGTGGCCGAGGCGTCGACGATGACCACGCGAGCCGCGCCGCGCATGGCGAATGCCACATCCAGCCCGGCCGTTCCGCCGTCGACGACGCGGACTCCGCTAGGCAGGCCCTCGTGGACGAGATGCCTGACCAGCACCGGGCCTACGGCGTCGTCACCGCGGAGGATGTTGCCGCAGCCGATGATGAGCAGGTCGCACGGCTCGGGCGGGAAGCCGTCGTCGAGCAGCTCATACGGCGCCGGAGGTTGCGCCGGCGGTTCAGACCATGCCATTGATCACAAAGTTGTCGAGTTCGCGTCCGGTCTTGCCATCGTAAGCGTGCACGGTGCATACGAGGCAGGAATCGAACGACCGCGCGACATGGCCGAGCTCGACGGGATCACTGACGTCAGCGACAGGCGCGCCGACGAGGGCCTGCTCGATCGGGCCGAGGGCATCCGCGGAATCGCGAGGACCGATGTTCCACGCGGTTGGCGTGATGACCTGATAGTTCTCGATCTTGCCGTTCTCGATGACGATCCAGTCCTGCAGGGCCCCCCTGGCCGCCTCGGTGCCCCCCCAGCCCTTTCCCGACTCGTACTCGGTCGGCTTGGTGTGGAAGGAGCCGCTCAGGTCGATCCGGGACAGCCAGTCCATGACCCACTTGAAGTACTTCGGGCCCTCATGCATCCGGGCCATCTGCCGGACGAACACCGACGGGCCGAGCTTGGCGAGCATGTCAGCGAAGAGCGGGTCGTTGTCCTGGTGGCCCAGCGCGTCGGGACCCGCCGCGACGACCCGGCGGGCCAGCGGGCCGGCCTCCAGCGGGATGCGGCCCGCGCCAGGGACGTCGTAGCGGGGCGACTTGGCCCAGCTGTACTTGCCCTGGCCGCGACCGGTGCGGGGGTCGAGCGGGATGGTCTCGCCCTCCCACGGGTGCAGCGGCCGCTCGCCGGCGAAGAACGAGTGCGTGACGTCCTCGGACACGCGCAGCTGGTCATATTGCAGGTGCTTGCCGCCGGCGTAGATGCCGCCCCGGCCGATGAGGGCGTCCATCCGGCCTTCGACGGTCGGGCTCTCGTACAACGCCGGCTCAAAGTACGTACCAGACGCGATGTAGTCGCCGCAGCCGCCGCCGTACTTATCCAGGCCGATGTCGAGCGCGTAGCGGATGAAGAACCCGCAATCCGAATTGTGCTGGGCCTCGTTCTCGTCGACCCAGGCGAGCATGTCCTCCCAGGTCCTGATCTCCAGCCAGCGGTCGACCGAGCAGCCCAGCCATTCCTTCTCCAGCCAGTTGTCCTTCCAGTGGTTGAGGATCGCGGCGGCCCGAGTGACGTCGGCGAGGTTGGGGGCTGACATGACGCCACCGGGCACCATGAACGAGCTGTGCGGCCACTGGCCGCCAAAGATCGCATAGACCTCGACTGGCTTATTCGAGAGGACGACGCCTTTCTGGTAGGCCGTGCCGACATACGGCGCGAACCGGCGTGCGGCCTCGTCGTAGAGCGGGGACGTCGCGTACTTCTTGTTGACCAGGTCGATGGCGAAGAGCGCGTAGAAGTAGCGCGGGATCGATTGCAGCGTCTCGCAGGCCTGAGCGATGTTGCGGATCAGTGTCGCATTCTGCGGCACGTGGGTCTGCCAGGCCGTGTCGAGGGCGTATGCCGCCTTGTACAGATGGCTGCCACCGCAGATGCCGCAGATACGCGGGGTCACGACCAGGCCGGCCTGCGGGTCCTTCCCTTTGAGGATGATCTCGAAGCCGCGGAACATAGCCGCCTCGGTCCACGCCGAGGTGACCACGCCGTCCTCGATGGTGACCCGGACGTCGAGGTCGCCCTCGACTCGGCCGAGTGGCGAGACGAAGAGGTCGACGGCATCCTTGGCGGCGCTCGCAGGGTTGTCGACTGCGGTCATCTTCAGTCCTTTCCTGGTGTGGTCGGCAGCGTGGCTCAGACCACGAACATGTCTTCCTTCGACCACTGGGGCGCTGCTATACGGGCCGCGGCGGCGTGGGTCATGTAGGTGATGTGGTCGGTGCCCTCGGGCACTTCCCTGGGGATCGTCCCCGAGACCTTCTGCGTCTTGAATACGGTGCCGGCAGCGAGGTCAAAGAACGGGAACTCCGGTTCGGTGCAGCCCAGGCAGGGCATGCCGGCGCGGGTCTTCGAGGACTGCCGGTTCCACAGGATCCGGTTACATGGGGAGTGGGTCATCGGGCCTCGGCAGCCGAACTCGTAGAAGAGGCATCCGCTGCGGGTGCCCTCGCCGAAGGACATCGTCGGCTGCTTGTACTCGAAGAACTGGACCCGCGTGCAGCCGGTCTGGGTGAAGGTCTTGAAGAACGTCTGGGGCCGGTGCAAGTCGTCCAGGGCGATGTCGCCGGCCCGGCCGGTGGCCAGCGCGACGAGGATCTGGGTGATCCAGTCCGGGTGAGCCGGGCAACCAGGAATGTTGATGACCGGCAGGCCGGACTTGGAGCGCCAGTCCGGCCCGAGGAAGCCGCCGCGCTCGCGCTTGTGGAACTGCAACCCGGTCGAGTCGCTCGGATTCGGCTCCATGGCCGGGATCCCGCCCCAGCACGCGCAGTCGCCGATGGCCACGACGATGCTGGCCGCATCGCAGAGCTCGGTGATCCACTCGATCATCGGGCGCTCGGCGAACATATCCATCGCGCCGGAGCCGTCAGGGCCGCGGATCACCGTCCCCTCGAGGACGAAGATGTCGAGCGGGCGGGCGCCTGAGGCGCAGTCGCGGAAGATCTTCGCTGCGTTCGCACCGAGCTCAACACCGAGCGAGGGATGCCAGAGAAGCTCCAGTCCGAAGTCGACGATGAGATCGACGACGTTCGGCTCTTCGGCGTTGAGGAAGGAAATGGTGTTGCCGGAACAGGCGCCGGCCTGGAACCAGAGTACGGACGACATCGAGGTCCTCGCTCTCTACAGGGCTCGCGATCAGGTGGCGGCCTGGCCGAGCTCGCGCCCGACCGACTTAGCCACGGTGGCGAAGAAGCTGAGTGCCCGGCTGATCTCCGGATCCTTGAACAGTCGCAGCAGCGTGAGGGGACCACTGACCTCGATGGGCTGGCGCTCGAAGTCCTCGCTGCCGCGCACCAGGGCCCGGGCCAGGAGTTCGACCTGGGGCAGCGCCTCGGCGCTGACCACACCGCTGGCCAGCAGCTTCTCGACCGCACCGCTCTCCACGGCTTCGACCATGCCGGGCGTCGCCTTCGGAAGCAGTGCCGCCAGCTGGATGCCGGCCGTCGCCATCCCGGTCAGGTCGAGCGACTCACCGGGCGGGGAACCCTCGGGGCCCCGTAGCTCCCGGATGCCGTTGATCAGGCTGTCGCCGATGACCTGGGAACGACCGAGGAACAGATCGAGTCCCTCGACGAGGACAGCCAGGAGGTCGGCGTGGTCGAGCAGCGTCGCCAGGGCGTTGACCACCTTGGGGTCGGACAGGCGTGACTCCAGCGGGGTCGCGACCGCCCCGGCGGGTACCTGCGCACCGGTCATAAGGCCCTCCTTCGCGGAACTCCTCGAATGTAAGTGCCGGCACTTAGGGTTGCCTATCTCGGGAGCGCAGAAGCTATCCGGATCACGCAATCTTCTTGCCCTGGATGCGCAAGGCCGCAGTATGCTCCGGGCATGGCTCGACTGTCGCGGCTGCGGTTCATGAACGTGGACCGCACGCGCATGCCGGTCAGGCGCCGGATCCGCTCGCGCGGCGTGCCCAACGCCCTTCAGGACCATCCGGTCGCCTGCACGACGGACGTCGCCGAGGCCGCCGACGTCACCGGGCAGCTTCTAGGTCCGGTGGCAATCAGCCTGGCGCCCGGCTCGGCCAGCTCGTTCCAGTGCACGCTCAACGCCATCCAATGCCTGGATGTCACGCTGGCCTATCTCGACTTCGTCGTCCCTGTCGACCTCACCGTGTGGGCTGCCGCCGACTGTTTCACCATCCACATGACGACCTCCGGCCAGGGGCGGGTGCAGATCTGGGGGACCGGCCACGAGCTCTCCGCGTTTACCGCGCTGGTCGTCTGCCCGGGGACGGCGTACCGCCTGCACATGGACCAGGACTCGCCGCAGATGATCGTGCGGATCGAACGGGCAACCGTGGAGCGGGAGCTGTCGCGCATGCTCGGGCGGTCGCTGCGCGAAGCGATCCGTTTCGAGCCGATCGGTGACCTCACAACCGGCGTGGCCGCGCGCTGGACCGGTGCCCTCAACATCCTCTCGGCCGAGGTCCTGGCCCCGGACTCGCTCATACAGCAAGGTATCGGGGCCGGAGCGCTCGAGGAGCTCATCGTCTCGACGCTGCTGTACATCCAGCCGTCGAACTACTCCCCGCTGCTCGTGGGAGAGCCGCGGCGGTCCGGCCGGGCCGCGGTCCGGCGCTCCGTGGAGTACATCGAGGAGCACCTGGCTGAGGCGATCACGCTGTCAGACCTGTCGGTACACTCGAGAATGTCACCGCGCTCGATCCAGGCCGGGTTCCGCCAGGACCTCGACACGACTCCGGTCGCCTTCATCAGGGACCGAAGGCTCGACCAGGTGCGCCGGGCTCTCGCCTCGGCCATGCCCGAGGACGGGCTGAGCGTCACCGTGGCGGCGCAACGCTGGGGATTCCACCACCTGGGCAACTTTTCCGCGCAGTACCGCCACCGGTTCGGCGAATCGCCCTCCGAGACATTGCGGAGGTAGTGAGGATGCACGAGCTGTCGCTCTGCCGCAGCATCTACGGGATCGTCGATCAGGCCAGGAGCGGGCGCCGGGTTCGAGCGGTCAATCTCCAGGTCGGCCAGCTGCGCCAGGTGATACCGGAGACGCTGACCTACTGCTGGGGCCTGCTCTGTACCGGCGGGCCGCTGGCCGGATCCGAGCTGGTCGTCGACCACGTGCCTGTCGTGGTGGGATGCCGTGACTGCCACGCGTCGACCACCGTCGCGCACGCCTTGCTCCTGCTCTGTGGTTCGTGCGGGTCCGCCGCCGTCGACATCGTCAGCGGGGAGGAGTTCTTCCTTACCTCACTTGATCTTGAGAAGGAGAGCTGATGGGGCGTTTTCACCGGCATGATGACGGCACGTGGCACGACCATGACCATGATGGCGGCGGCCGCGACCTCGGCGATCTCTCCGCCTACGCCACCGGTACCGAGCGGGTCAGCGTGCTCGAGCGCATCTTCGACGAGAACGACCGCGCCGCCGTGGTCAACCGGGAGGCCTTCGACGCGGCCGGCGTGCAGGCCGTCAACCTCATGTCCTCTCCGGGAGCCGGCAAGACCACGCTGCTCGCGCGCACCCTCCGGACCCTGCGCGACTCCGGCGTGCGGGCAGGCGTCGTCGAGGGGGACATCGAGACATCGATCGACGCCGACCGGCTCGCCGGGCTCGGCGCCCAGATCTCGCTTCTCAACACCGGCGACGGCTTCGGCGGGGAGTGCCACCTCGACGCGCCGATGGTCGCCCGGGCCCTCACCCGGCTGGACCTGGACGCCCTCGACCTGGTCCTCGTCGAGAATGTCGGCAATCTCGTGTGCCCGGCCGAATTCGACGTCGGCGCCCACCGCCGGGTGATGGTGTCCAGCATCACCGAAGGCGAAGACAAGCCGCTGAAGTACCCCGTGATGTTCCGTTCCATCGAGCTCGTCCTCATCAACAAGATCGACCTGCTGCCTTACCTGGACTTCGATCTCGACCTGTTCCGCGGCAATGTCGCTCAGGTCAACCCGGCCGCCCGGATGCTGGATATTTCCGCCCGCACCGGGGAGGGCCTGGCCGGGTGGTATCGCTGGCTTACCGAACCGATCACCGCCCGATGACCCTGCCCCGGATCCTCACCCTCGACGATGTCTGGGGGTTCACCTGGGCGCGGCCTGATGGCACCCCATCCTGGCTAGCCGACCTGCTCACCGGTGCCGACGCCGAGCCGCACCGGTGGCTGCCCACTCACCTGAAGGCCCTCGACGAAGAACTCATCGCACTGGCCGGCCGGTACGGCGATGTCCTCGGCGGCCGGAGCGCGGCGGCGGGAGAGCAAGAACAGCTCACCGCCGCCTATGCCGCGGTCGACCGGGCGTGCCTTGAGTATGCCGAGGCCGCGGACACCGCCCGGCTACCCGAGGACATCCGGGCCGGCCAGATTCTCGGCTCCGCTGCGCTCATGGGCATCCGCTGCCGGGCCGTGCTCGGGCTCGTCGGCCCCGCCCCGTTCGACGGCGAACTGGACCCTCCGCCCCGGGGCGTGATCGCCGGGCGGGCGGGCCTGCACCCGGTGAGCCGGTCCGAGCCGTGGCGAGGTAGCCGGTGGCTCGTTCGTACCGATGACGGGCGGCGCCTGCCGGCCACCCTGTCGATGCTGCTGGGCGACTCGTCCGGCGTCGACAGGCAGGCCACGCTCCGCGAGCACAGGGAAGCCCTGGCCGTCGTGACCGCAGCCGTCCTGGATCCCGCGGCCGATCCCATCACCGCATCGGGGGCGCTCGACTGGCTTCTGTTTGACTGGCTGATGGCTCACCGGGACGGTCCGGACTCCGCTGCGGTCCAGGTCGACAGCGGGCCGACCGGTGATGCCGCCGTGATCGTCGCGGCGGTCGCGACCTCGGTACGTACCCGGCTGCGCTTCGACCCCGCCTTGATGGCCGCCATCCCCGAACGTTCCTGCCGATCGACGAGGCGACCCTAACCGTTAGGGGGTCAGCACCAACTCAGCGCGCTGTAGGGAACTGGCGGGGACTAACCAGGAATAACGGGCAAACGGCCGACCGCCAGAAACCGGGGTTCACTGGGCCGTTCAAGATTCGCACCAGCGCCATGACCTGCAGCTATTACCGCACGTCAAGCCCGGTGACGGCCCTGCCGATGATCAGGCGCTGGATCTCGCT
>JASHPR010000107.1 GCA_030038015.1 Streptosporangiaceae bacterium | reverse complement strand
CATGAGCCGCCGCCACGGCTCGATGGCCATCCGGTACGCCTCGGCTCCCTGCCACGGCGGCGCCGTGGCGGGCCGCGCAGGCCGGAGCCGGTAGGCGAGCCCGATGTTCCCCCCGATGGCAGTCATCATGACAAAGGCGGTGATACCGAACAGCGCCCACTTGACCCCGTACGTGGCGGCAAAGACCGAGGTGTAGCCGACCGACCGGAACCACAGCCAGTCGGTCCACACCCCGGCGCCCACGGTGATGAGCACGATCGCGGCGATCAGGGACGCCAGGACCGGGATCGCCTGCCGCCACCATCGGGGAAGCACCGGGGCACGGCTGGCGGCCGGCCGGATCGGGCCGGTAGATCGGAAGGCCACGCCTCCCCCTCACCTCAGCTCGGGAACCCAGTTCCGGGCGATGTGCGGGCAGGGGTACGCAGACCGCCCGGCACGCGCGAATGCGCAGTCTCTAACGGCAACCTACCGTTATCGCGCAAGTTGCAGCGTGTGTTGCCGCGCCGTAGCTGCCGCCCGCCCGTTCAGCAGGAAGGGACCGGCTTGCCTGCCTTCAGCGCGTCCAGGGCTGCGATGGCGCCTGCCAGAGTGCTCACCTTGACCAGGCGCAGCCCGGCCGGGACCGCTCCCACCGTGTCCGAGCAGTTCGACGCGGGAGTCAGGAAGATCGTCGCCCCGGCGGCCCGGGCCCCGGCCATCTTCTGCTGGATCCCGCCGATCGCCTCCACGGTGCCGTTGGCCTCGATCTCGCCGGTTCCCGCGATGAACCTGCCGCCGGTCAGGTTGTCCGGTGTGATCTTGTCGATGAGGCCGAGCGCGAACATCAGGCCGGCGCTGGGGCCGCCGATGTCACCGACATTGATCGTCACACTGAACGGGAAGACGAAGCTCTCGGCAAGCTCCACGCCGATCTCTGGTTCTCCCTGGACGTTCGCGGTCACCAGCCGGACGGGTATGGCCTTGCCATCGCGCAGGATGGTCAGCAGCACCGGTGTGCCGGGGCTGTGCTCCTTGATCAAGGTCCCGGCGTCGGCGCGGCAGCTCACCGGCGTGCCGTCGACGGCCTCGATGACGTCGCCAGGGCGCAGCACGCCCGCGGCAGGCATGCCCTTGATCGTGGCCTGGACGGTCTCGACCGTCCGGAACGCGATCCTGAGCTGGCAGAACGCGGCGGCGGTGGCGGTCTGCTGCGAGCTGGCCATCTCCTCGGTGTCCACCTTGGCCACCTGCTGCGGTGACTGGCCGGGAGTGAAGATCTCGGACTCCGGGACGACCGCGTCGTGCGGATTCAGCCAGGAACTGAGCGCCGCGAAGATGTTGAAGTCGGTTCCCGGGCCGCCGAGGAAGGACACGGTCACCATGTTGAGGTGGCCATCCGTCGGGTAGGTCCGGTGGCCGCTGACCTGGATCAGCTGCTTGCCGCTCAGGCTGCCGAGCGTGTTCAGCGTGGGCCCCGGGGTCAGCGCGACATACGGAACCGGCGCGATGACGGCGACGGCGAGGGCGATGAGGACCCCGGCTGCGGCCACGAGCAGCGTCACGGATCGGCGGGACATGGGGGAAGACTACGCGCTGTTAACCCACTCGCTGCCGCCGCCGGCGTACTGCTGGTGCTTCCAGATCGGCACGGACCGCTTCAGCTCGTCGATCAGCGCCCGGCACGCGTCGAACGCTTCGCCGCGGTGCGGGCAGGATACCGCCACGATGACCGCGAGGTCCCCTATGGCGAGGTCGCCCACCCGGTGCACGGCGGCGACGGCGGTGGCACCGAAGCCGGCCGCGATCTTCTCGGCGACGCGGCGCAGCTCCGCCGCTGCCGAGGGATGGGCGCTGTAGCCGAGGCGGGTCACGTCCCTGCCGCCGTCGTGGTCCCTGACCGTGCCGACGAACAGGGCGATGCCGCCCGCCGCGGGGTCCGAGACCACGGCGAGCACCTCGTCCACGGACAGCGGCGTGTCCCGGAGCTCGGCGAGCCGGATCGTGTCCACGTGTGCCAAGGTATCGTGCCCGGTCAGGTGCTGCGGCGGCGGCGCCTGACCTCGCGCACGATGGCCGCGGTGCCGATGACGGCCACCGTGGCACCGGCCGCGGTGATCGTGGCATCCTTCCGGTCCAGGCGGCGGCCTGCCACCGCGTGGTGCCCGGCGCGCTGCTCGAGCAGGACCGCGAGGGCCGCCTGGTTGTCGAACGCCGGCTTCCAGCCGGCCTGGCGCAGGGTCGCGCAGTCCACGACCCACGGGTACACGACGAAGTGCAGGTCGGTCACGAGCGCGGGGGTTATGCCGGCCCGGTGCAGCCGCTGGGCGGTGGCGAACGTAAGCCCGGCCGGGAGCTCGATCCTGCGCAGCCCGGACAGCTCCTCGACCTGCTCCGGCTCCAGCCATCCATCGCAGCCGACGGCGAACGCGCCGGTCACCTCCGCCGCGGCGGCCAGCTCGAGCGCGGAGACCAGGTCGTCGACGTGGCAGAACTGCCAGCGCGGGGCGCATCCCTTGACGGCCAGCAGCCTGGGCGCCTCGAAATGGCGGGTGATCAGGGTGTCCACGCCCTCGCCGACAAGCGCGGCCGGCCGGACCACCGTAACGGCCATGCCGGGGTTGGCCGTCGGCGAGCGCTGGGCCAGCTGCTCGATCTCCAGCAGGTCGCCGACCACGCTGCCGTCGGGGTCGGCGCCAAGCGGTGCCGACTCGGGCAGCGGCACCGGGTTGTCCGGGCGCGCGCCGTACACCATCGCGCTGGTGACCAGCACGACCCGGCCGACCTGGCCGGCGGCCGCGGCGGTCAGCACGGTCTGCGCGCCGCGGACGTTGTACGCCCGCCGTGAACGCTGATCGGAGCCAGGTGCAAGGTCGAGGTCGGTGTGCACGACAACGTCCACCCCGGCGAGCCGCCCGGCCAGCGCCGGGTCGCGGATGTCGACAACCCGCCAGGTCACGCCAGTCGCGTCGCCCCGGTGGCCGTCGATGGCGACCACCCGGCCGATCCTGTCGGACGCCGCCAGCCGCACCGTGAGCGCATTCCCGAGGCCGCTGGCCGCGCCGGTGACGGCAACCACCGGGCCCCGCTCGCGCCCGCCGCCGGCCGCGGCCGGGACCCCGCCGCCGGACGCCGTGCCGCCGCGCTCCGCGCGGCTGGTCACCGGCTGTCCATGGCCTGGCGGCCATGCGCCCAGGCTGCGCCGTTGGCGAACCTGGCATCTCGATTGCTCACCACGGCGTGCTCCCGGGATAACGTGGCGGACGTGGACCCTTCCATCCTGCCCGAGAGGCAGCGGAGATGACTGACCCTCCCTTCGGCTTCAGCCTGCCCGGCGACCGCGACCGGGATCCCGACAAACCAAGTTCCCCCGGCGGCGGGGGCGGCGCCGGGCCGGGCGGCCCAGGCGGCCCCGGCATGCCCATGGGACCACTCGGCCCGCTCGGCGACCCGCAGCAGTTCGCCGATGCCCTCCGCCAGTTCGCCGACCTGATGTCCTGGCAGGGTGGCCCCGTCAACTGGGACCTCGCCAAGAACGTGGCGCGGCAGACCGTGGCAGCCCAGGGCGATGCGAGCGTTCTCGACGTCGACCGGCGCAAGGTCATCGACGCCATCAGGACCGCTGACCTGTGGCTGGAGGACGCCACCTCGCTGCCGACAGGTATCCGGATCGCGGAGGCCTGGAGCCGGTCGGAGTGGGTCGAGGCGACCCTCCCGGTCTGGTCGAAGCTCTGTGATCCCATCGCGGCCAGGGCCGTCGACGCGATGGGCGGGATGCTGACCGATAACCCGGAGGAACTCGCCGGCGAACTGCCGCCCGAGATGCGTTCGGCGATGACCGCCCTCACCGGGGGGCTGGGCGCGCTCGGCGGTCTCGGCCAGATGATGCGCAGGATCGGCGGGATGATGGTCGGCGGCCAGACCGGCGCGGCGGTCGGCGCGCTGGCGCAGGAGGTGGTGAGCTCCACCGATGTCGGCCTGCCGCTGGGCCCGGCGGGCACGGCAGCTCTGCTGCCCGCCAACGTCAAGGCCTTCGGCGAAGGGCTGTCCGTCGGCGAGGATGAGGTGCGGCTCTTCCTCGCCCTGCGCGAGGCCGCGCATCAGCGGCTGTTCGCCCATGTGCCGTGGCTGCGGGCCCACCTGCTCGGGGCGGTGGAGGACTACGCCCGCGGCATCACCGTGGACGCCAACGCGCTGCGCGAGGCCATGCCGCAGATCGACCCGGCCAACCCCGAGGCGCTGAACGAGGCGCTGTCGGGCGCGACGTTGTTCCAGCCGGAGGACACCGAGCAGCAGAAGGCCGCGCTTGCGCGGCTGGAGACCGTGCTGGCCCTCGTTGAAGGGTGGGTCGCCACCGTCGTGGCGACGGCCTCCGCGGACCGGCTGCCCCAGGCCGGGGCGCTTGCCGAGGCGATCAGGCGCCGCCGGGCCAGCGGCGGGCCAGCCGAGCGGACGTTCGCGACCCTGGTCGGCCTGGAACTGCGGCCGCGGCGGC
>JASHPR010000106.1 GCA_030038015.1 Streptosporangiaceae bacterium | reverse complement strand
GGCCAGGAACGCGGCGGCGCCGGCGCCCGGCCCGGGAGGTTCGCGACCCTGCGGTCCGGCCGGGTCATGGCCGGGCGGGCGAGGGGGCTGGCGCGGGGCGCCGGGCGATGTCGCTGCGGTACCAGCCGCCGCGCATCCTGATCTTTCCCGCCGCCTCGTAGGCCGCCGACCGGGCGGCGGCCAGGTCCCTGCCGGTTCCCACCACGTTGAGCACGCGCCCGCCATTCGAGACGAGGCTGCCGTCGGCCGCGACCGCAGTTCCCGCGTGCAGGATGTAGGCGCCCGCTACCCGTTCTGGCCCGTCGGCGCCCTCGATGTGATCGCCCGTGGCGGGCGTGCCCGGGTATCCCTCGGCCGCGATCACCACGGCCACCGCGGCACCGGGCCTCCAGCGCGGCACCGGGGCGCCGGCCAGGCCGCCGGTGGCCGCCGCGTGCAGCAGCCCGCCGAGCGGCGTGGCCAGCCGGTCGAGCACCACCTGGGTCTCGGGGTCGCCGAACCGGGCGTTGAACTCGACCACCCGGATCCCGGCGGCCGTCAGGCAGAGGCCGGCGTAGAGCAGCCCGGTGTACGGGGTGCCGCGGCGGCCGAGTTCCGCCACGGCGGGCAGGATCACGGTGGAGAGGACCTCGTCGGCCAGGCCCGGGGGCGCCCAGGGCAACGGCGTGTACGCGCCCATCCCCCCCGTGTTCGGCCCGGCATCCCCGTCCAGGGCGCGCTTGTAGTCCTGCGCCGGGAGCAGCGTCACTGCGCGCTCGCCGTCGGCCAGCGCGAACACCGACACCTCGGGCCCGTCGAGGAACTCCTCGATGACCACCGTGCCGCAGGCGCTGGCGTGCGCGGCGGCCGTGGCGCGGTCGCTGGTCACCACCACGCCCTTGCCGGCCGCGAGCCCGTCCGCCTTCACCACGTACGGCGGCCCGAACGCGTCCAGGGCGGCACTGACCTCAGCGCCGGTGGTGCACGTGCGGGCTGCGGCGGTCGGGATGCCTGCTGCCGTCATGACCTGCTTGGCGAACGACTTCGATCCCTCGATCATGGCCGCCCGGCGGCCGGGGCCGAAGCAGGGGATCCCGGCCTCGGCGAGGGCGTCAGCCACCCCGGCCACCAGCGGCGCCTCGGGGCCGATGACGACCAGGCCGGCGCCGGTCCCGGCGGCCAGCGCGGTCACGCTCGCCGGATCGGCCGGCGTGACCGGGTGGACCTCGGCCACCTCGGCGATGCCAGGATTCCCTGGCGCGGCGTGCAGGCTGGTGACATCGGGGTCGGCGGCCAGGGCGCGGACCAGGGCGTGCTCACGGCCGCCGGATCCGATGACGAGGACGCGCACGGCGGCGAGCCTACCTGCCGCGGAGGGCAGTTCACCGCCGCGACGGCGCACTGCCCGCGCGGCGGCCCGGTCCCGTCACAGCTGGCAGGCCACCCTCACGCCACGCGTACCGGCACGACCCGGCGTCTTTCGGTGTTACCCAGGTAGCTGACGGTGACTGCGCCGAAGCGGCCGTCGGCCACTGCCAGCCAGAACCACTCGCTGACGGGGATCACCTCGGCGGCGTGGCCGCCGCGGCCGAGCCAGCCTCGGGAGAAGCGCACGGTGATTCCCGACCAGCTGCCGATGAGGCGCCCCCAGGCGATGGCCTGGGCGCGCCCGCCCCAGACCGTCCGCCGGGCCCCGCAGAGGAGCCCGGGTGACAGCGGGGTGGCCACCACCACGTCCAGCAGGATCTCTCCCGCGTAGACCTCCATCGCGGGGCGCGCGGAGTTCTCGCCGGAGATCCGGATCGACCACGGCGTCCGGGGCAGTTCGCCCGGGCCCTGCTCGCCGCAGGCTGACCCGCTGAACGCGGACGTGACCATGACGGTGGAGCGTTCCCGGGGCGGCTGGCGTTACCCGGGCGCCCGCGTGACCCGCGCCACCATGGGCCGGCGTCACCCGGCCGGCGGCGGCGCGGCGTCAGGCCAGCGGGCGCAGCCGGAGCGTCTGGTCCCGCCGCGGGCCCACGCCGATGCCGCACAGCGGAGCGCCGATCATGTCCTCGAGCGACCGCACGTAAGCCTGCGCGTTCGGCGGGAGATCCCCGAACTCCCTGGCCGCCGAGATGTCCTCCCGCCAGCCGTCGAGGTACTCGTAGACCGGGACCGCGTGGTGGAAGTCGGTCTGCGTCATGGGGATCTCGTCATGCCTGGTCCCGTTCACGTCGTAGGCCACGCAGACCGGGACCCGCTCCAGCCCGGACAGCACGTCCAGCTTGGAGAGGAAGTAGTCGGTGATCCCGTTGACCCGCGTCGCGTACCTGGCGATGACCGCGTCGAACCAGCCGGTGCGGCGCGGGCGCCCGGTCGTGACCCCGTACTCCATCCCGGTCTTGCGCAGCCACTGGCCCTGCTCGCCGGTGAGCTCGGTGGGGAACGGGCCCGCGCCCACCCGGGTCGTGTATGCCTTCACCACCCCGATCACCTTGGTGATCCTGGTCGGGCCCACGCCGGACCCGGCGCAGGCACCCCCGGCCGTCGGCGAGGACGACGTCACGAACGGGTAGGTGCCGTGGTCCACGTCGAGCTGGGTTGCCTGCGCGCCCTCGAGCAGCACCACCTCGCCCTGGTCCAGCGCCTTGCTGAGGACCAGGCCGGTGTCGGCCACGTAGCGCTGCAGCCGTTCGAAGTGGGCCAGGTACTCCTTGGCCGTCGCCTTGGCGTCAATCCCGCGGCGGTTGTAGACCTTGGTCAGCACCTGGTTCTTCTCGCGCAGCACGAGTTCCAGCTTCTGGCACAAGATCCCCGGATCCAGCAGGTCCTGCATCCGGATCCCCACCCTCGCCGCCTTGTCGCTGTAAGTCGGCCCGATCCCGCGGCCCGTGGTGCCGATCCGGGAGCTGCCCAGGTAGCGCTCGGTCACCTTGTCCAGCGCTATGTGGTACGGCATGATCAGGTGCGCGTTCGCCGAGATGAGGAGCCGGTCGCAGGACACGCCCCGGGACTCAAGCCCGTCGATCTCCTCGATCAGCACGGCCGGGTCGATCACCACCCCGTTGCCGATGACCGGCGTCGCCTTGCTCGACAGCACGCCGGCGGGCAGCAGGTGCAGGGCGTAGCTCTCGGCGCCGATGACGACGGTGTGCCCGGCGTTGTTGCCGCCCTGGTACCTGACCACGTAGTCGACGTCGTCGCCGATCAGGTCGGTCGCCTTGCCCTTGCCCTCGTCGCCCCATTGTGCGCCCACGATCACGATGGCGGGCATCGCATCAGGCCCCTTCGCGTAACGCCGAAGCCCCTGTCCGCGGCCATGCACGTCCATGCAAGCGCGACAGGGGCTCTTGCGCCCCGATGCTACCGGATAGCACGGTCAGGCCTGGCCCAGGACGTCGGCGGCCGCCGCGCTGCTGTCGCGCAGGAACTCGCTGCACCGGGCCGCCTCGTCGTCCTCCCCGATGGCCGCGGCTGCGACCGCGAGCATGTGCAGTGACCGCAGGAACCCCCGGTTCGGCTCGTGCTCCCAGGGGATCGGGCCGTAACCCTTCCAGCCGGACCGGCGCAGCTGGTCCAGGCCGCGGTGGTAGCCGGTCCTCGCGTATGCGTACCCGGCGACCGCGTCGCCCTCCGCCACCGCGCGCTCGGCCAGCGCCGCCCAGGCGGCCGAGCAGGCGGGGAAGCGTGCGGCCACGGCGGAGGGGTCGGCTCCGTCCCGCAGCGCCGCGCTGGCCTCCGGATTGTCCGGCAGGTAGGTGGGCGGCGGGCCGCCCAGCAGGTTCTCGTGCGTCATGGCAGCATCTTGCCCGATAGGTTTGGTGGCATGGCGGATGGCGAGTTCGTTGCCGCGGCTAGCGGCGTGTTCTCACTGGGCGGCAACCTGGCGGTGACCCGCCTCGGGTACGGCGCGATGCGGATCACCGGGCGGGGAATCTGGGGCGAGCCCCCGGACCGGGGCGAGGCGATCCGGGTGCTGCGCCGCGCGGTGGAGCTTGGCGTCGACTTCTTTGACACCGCCGACTCCTACGGGCCGTTCGTGAGCGAGGAGCTGATCCGCGAGGCGCTGCACCCGTACGCGGGCGTCACCGTGGCCACCAAGGGCGGGCTGACCCGCAGCGGGCCCGACCAGTGGGGCACGGTCGGCCGGCCCGAGTACCTCAGGCAGTGCGCGGAGATGAGCCTGCGCCGCCTCGGCCTGGACACGATCGACCTCTACCAGCTGCACCGGATCGACCCCCAGGTCCCGGCCGCCGACCAGGTGGGCGCGCTGGCCGACCTCCGCAAGGAGGGCAAGATCCGGCACATCGGGCTGTCCGAGGTGACCGTGGCGGACATCGGCGAGGCCAGGCTGACCGCGCCCATCGCCTCCGTGCAGAACCACTACAACGTGCTCGACCGCGGGCACGAGGACGTGCTGGACTACTGCGGGCGGGAAGGGCTGGGTTTCATCCCCTATTACCCGATCGCCACCGGGCAGTTCGCGGCGCCGCACGGCAAGCTGGCGCAGCTCGCCAGGCGGTCCGGGGCCACCGGCGTCCAGCTCGCGCTGGCCTGGCTGCTCCGCAGGTCCCCGGTCATGCTGCCGATCCCGGGAACCCGCTCGGTCGCGCACCTGGAGGAGAACGTCGCCGCCGCCCAGGTGGAGCTGACCGACGAGGAGTTCGACACCCTGTCGGGCCTCGCGCCGCCCGCCTGAGCCTCCCGCCGGCCTGAGTTCCCGGCCGGCCTGCCCGGTCCTCAGCCAGCCTGCCCTGCTCTAGCCGATCTCCTGCTCTAGCCGATCTGCTTGCCGGCCGACATCAGGTCCTGGCAGGCCTGGACGACGCGGGCGGACATCGACTCCTCGCCCAGCTTCCCCCAGGCGCGCGGGTCGTAGGCCTTCTTGCTGCCGACCTCGCCGTCGACCTTGAGCACGCCGTCGTAGTTGGTGAACATGTGGCCGGCCACCGGGCGGGTGAACGCGTACTGGGTGTCGGTGTCCACGTTCATCTTGACCACGCCGTAGGAGATGGCCTCGCGGATCTCGTCCAGCGCCGAGCCCGACCCGCCGTGGAACACCAGGTCGAAGGGCTTGTCCTTGCCGTACTTGGCACCGACCGCGTCCTGGATCTCCTTCAGCACGGACGGCCGCAGCCGGACGTGGCCCGGCTTGTACACGCCGTGCACGTTGCCGAAGGTCGCCGCCAGGATGTACCGGCCGCGCTCGCCGAGCCCCAGGGCTTCGGCGGTGGCGAGGGCGTCCTCGGGAGTGCTGTACAGCTTCTCGTTCATCTCGCCGGTGACGCCGTCCTCCTCGCCGCCGACGACCCCGATCTCCAGCTCCATGATCACGTGCGCGGCCGCGCACTTCTCCAGCAGCTCGCTGGCGATCTGCAGGTTCTCACCCAGCGGCACGGCAGAGCCGTCCCACATATGGGACTGGAACAGCGGGTCCTCGCCGCGCGCCACGCGCTCGGTGGAGATCTGGACCAGGGGGCGCATGTACCGGTCGAGCTTGTCCTTCGGGCAGTGGTCGGTGTGCAGGGCGACGTGCACCGGGTACTTCGCGGCGACCGTCCTGGCGAAGTGGGCCAGCGCCACCGCCCCGGTGACCATGTCCTTGACCGACTGGCCGGACAGGTACTCCGCGCCGCCCGTGGAGACCTGGATGATCCCGTCGCTGCTGGCCTCGGCGAACCCGCGGAGGGCGGCGTTCAGCGTCTGGCTGGATGTCACATTGATGCCCGGATAGGCGAACCCGTGCTCCTTGGCGCGGTCCAGCATCTGCGCGTATATCTCCGGCGTCGCGATCGGCATGACCCGCTCCCTCTCACTAGATACCGTCTCCAGTATCCCGGCCCGTCCCCGGGGTCTGGCGGAGCCCCCCGGGAAAAGCGGGCGCCATTCTGGGATCACCTGGCCGCCGAAAGCCGCATTGCGGGCGCATCGCGCGGGCCGCCGGCTGCCCGCCGTTTTCAGCCCAGGCCGAGCTCGGCGAGGTCGAAGGCCGCGCGGTAGAGCAGGCCGCGCTCGGTGACCCGCTGCCGGGCCCCGCGGTCCACGATGACAGCCACGCCCACGACCTCGGCCCCGGCGTCGCGGAGCACGTCCACCGCCGTCAGCACCGAGTTCCCTGTGGTGGAGGTGTCTTCCACGGCCAGCACGCGGCGGCCTGCCACGTCCGGGCCCTCGATCCTGCGCTGCAGGCCGTGGGCCTTCTCGGTCTTGCGCACCACGAAGGCGTCCAGCTTCCTGCCCTGGGCGGCAGCCACGTGCATCATCGCGGCCGCGACCGGGTCGGCGCCGAGCGTCAGGCCGCCGACGGCGTCGTACGCCAGGTCAGCGGTGAGCTCGAGCATCACCCGTCCGACGAGCGGCGCCGCGCTGCCGTCCAGGGTCACCCGGCGCAGGTCGATGTACCAGCTCGCCGGCTGCCCGGACGACAGGACCACGTCGCCGTGGACCACCGCCTTCGCCTCGATGGCCCGCAGCAGTTCGCTCCGGTCGGTCACGGCAGCCAAGCCTATCCGGGCGCAAATCCCGCCCCCTGAATCGCCCGGCCCGGGGACGGCCCGCCCGCAGGCCGAAGGATAACCCGTGATCTGCGCGTTATGTCACGACGGTGGCCATGCGCTGGTAACGTCTCGCGTCGAAGGGGAAGGCGGTATCGCGTGGATCGTTGCGCGCTGTTCGTGGATGCGGGCTACATGCTCGCCGATGGCGCTATGGCCGTCCACGGCACCCGGCAGCGGGACTCCGTCTCCTGGGACTACGCGGGCCTGATGAAGCTGCTCACCGGGGTGTCGAGGGATCGCACCGGCCTCCCGGTGCTCCGCTGCTACTGGTATGAGGCGGCGGTCGAGGGGCGGCGCACCGCCGAGCACAACGCGCTGGCCGGCCTTCCCGGTGTCAAGCTGCGGCTCGGCCGGGTCCGCCCCGGGCGCCGGGAGGGCGTGGAAGCCGAGATGCACCGCGACCTCATGACGCTGGCCAGGAACCGCGCGGTGAGCGACGCCGTCATCGTCAGCGCCGAGGAGGACCTCACCGAGGTCGTGGCCGACCTGCAGGATCTCGGCCTGCGTGTGGTCATCGTCCACATCGCGGGCGACGGGAACCCGGCGGCCTCGGGGCCGCTGCGCCAGGAGTGCGACGACGTCGTGGAGATTTCAGCCGCGCACCTGCGGCCGTTTGCCGACCTCATTGCCGCGGCCGAGCCGGCCGCGCACGATGAGCAGTACCGGAATGGGAGCTACCAGCGCCGCAGCATGGCCAACGGCCACGGGGGCAGCCTCGGCGCGGTGACCTATCAGGGCCTGCCCGCCGCGGCGCTCCCGCCCGCAGCGCAGATCTACACCACCCCGGTGGTCGAGGATTACCAGCGCAGCTCCGCCGGCGCGGCCCAGCCCGCCGCCGCGCAGGAGCAGGCCACCGCCGCGCCGCAGCCGGCAGCCCAGGCTCCGGCGCCGCCGGCCGCTGCCGCCGGGCAGGCGCTGGCTCCGGCGCAGCAGGCGGCTCCTGCCGACGTTCAGGGCGCCCCGGGCCAGGCCGCGCCCGCCCCGGCCCACGCGGCCCCTGCCCCGGCTCTGTCCCCGGCGCAGCACAATGTTCCCACCCAGCCCGCCGCCGTCTCCCACGCGCTGGCGGCGCAAGCCCAGGATCCGCCCCGGGGCCTGCCACCCGCCGGGCAGCAGGCCCCGGCAGCACCGCAGCCCCAGCCGCCGGCTCAGGGTCAGCCCGTCCTGCAGGCTCCTGCCGCGGCCCAGCCGCAGGTCCAGGCGCAGGCCCCGGCTCACGGCGCGGCCCAGGTCCGGCAGCAAGCCCAGCCGCAGGCTCCGGCCCAGTCCCAGGTTCCTGCCGCCGCTGCCCAGCCGCAGCCGCTTCCGCCATCCCCGGCCGCGCCGTCCCACGCAGCCGGCATCCAGCCTCCGGAGCGCCAGGCTCCCGCACCGTCCCAGCCGCTGGCCGCCCCGGTGCCGACGGCGGGCTACGGGCCTGGGCCGGGTGCCGCGTGGCCGCCTCAGGAAGCGGCTGCCGGCCTCGGCCGCCCGGGTCTGCCCGGCCCTCAGCCGCCGCAGCCAGGCCAGGGCGGAACGCGCTTCGGGCCGGGCCAGGGCGATTACCGGCCGCCAGAGCAGCCCGGCTCGGCGCAGGGCAGGTTCGGCGAGCTGCCCTCGCCGCAGCGGTATGACGGGCCGGCGCAGGACCGGTTCGGCGAGCACCCGGCGCAGGGGCGGTTCGCGGACAGCCTGCCGCCTGGGCGGTACGCCGAAGCGCCGCCCGCAAGGTTCGCCGAGGGGCCGCCGCCGGGCCGCTTCAGCGACAATCCCGGGCAGGAGCCGTACCCGCCCGCCCAGCCGGGCGGCTACGGCTCCGGGCAGGTGCCTTATCCGCCGCAGTACCCCGGCCCCCGGCCCGGCCAGCACGGGGGATCCGGCCCGGAACCCAGGTACGGGCCCCCGCCGCATGAGCAGGGCCCGTACAGCGGGCCGCAGCCGGCAGCCCGTCCGGCGCTGCCCCAGTCCGTGCCGCAGCCGATAGCTATGTCCCTGTCGGATGCCGTTCAGGCCGCGCACGCGGAAGGGTTCGGGTTCGGGGACGCGGTGGCGCGGGATGCCCCCGCGCTGTGGCTGGAGGCGGTCCTGGCGCGCAAGCCGCGCATGCCCTCGGATCTTGAGGCCAGGCTGCTGCAGGGGTCGGCCCTGCCCATCGACTCGCTGCTGCACGACGAGGTCAGGCACTCGCTGCGGCGGGGCTTCTGGGACGCGCTTGAGCGCTCCCGCAGGTAGCTCTTCCTGGTGCGCCTTGCCGCGTTGTAGATCCGCTTCCGCCGGGTACCTTACGTAACGTGCCTGTTCTGAGCCGCGAGGAATTCGACGCCATCGAATTCGACGCCGCCGCGAGTGGCGACCACCAGACCGCAGCGATGCTCATGAGCAAGCTCGCCGTGATCGGGACGCAGACCGACTCGATGCCGCGTTCCGAGGCCTTCCTGCGGGCCGGCGAGCAGTGGCTGCTGGCCGACGACCCAGCCGCCGCCGCGAGCGGGTTCCGGCTCGCCATGGCGGACGGCGGGCCGGTTTTCGTGGATCCCCGGGTGCCGCTGGCCCGTGCGCTGTTCCTGCTGGGCAAGAACGCCGAGGCGCAGTCCCTGCTCGACAAGCTGAAGGCGGAGGGCAGGCGCGACCCGCGGATGTGCGACCTGGTCGCTGAGCTGCTGGTCGAGCGAGCCGACCTGCCTGGCGCGCTGGACTGGGCGACGGCGGGTGTGGAGTGCTCCCTGGAACGCCGGCGCGGCAGCGGAGGGCAGGCGCAGCCGGAGCCCGGCGACGGCGCCGCCGGCCAGGCCGGCGATGCGGAACCCGAACTGCGGCTGCTGCTCAGCCTCCGCTACCGCATCCGCAATGACCTCGGGCTGCCCGAGGACAGTTACGACGCGATGCTCGACGACGCGTGACTGGCCGCACGCACCGAAAGGGCGTCGGCGGCCTCGTCGAGGTCCACGACGACGGTCTCACCGTCGGTGATCTCCCCGGCCAGCAGGCCCCGGGCGAGCTGGTCGCCGATGGCTGACTGGATCAGCCTGCGCAGCGGCCTGGCCCCGTAGACCGGATCGAAGCCGGTGACGGCCAGCCATTCGGAGGCGGCCGGGGTGACCTCGAGCGTCAGCCGCCGGCCGGCCAGCCGGCGGGCGAGCCGGTCCACCTGGAGGCGGACGATCTCGGTGAGCTCCTCGGTGGTCAGCGCATCGAACAGGATGATGTCATCGAGCCGGTTCAGGAACTCGGGCTTGAACGTGGCACGCACCAGGCCCATCACCGCTTCCCTCTTGGCCGCTTCGTCGAGCGCGGGATCGGCGATGTACTGCGAGCCCAGGTTCGACGTGAGGATGAGGATGGTGTTGCGGAAGTCGACCGTGCGGCCCTGCCCGTCGGTGAGCCGCCCGTCGTCGAGCACCTGGAGCAGGATGTCGAAGACCTCCTGGTGCGCCTTCTCCACCTCGTCGAGCAGGATCACGCAGTACGGCCGCCGCCGCACCGCCTCGGTGAGCTGGCCGCCCTCCTCGTAACCGACGTAACCGGGCGGCGCGCCGACCAGCCTGGCCACCGAATGCCGCTCCGAGTACTCGCTCATGTCGATGCGGACCATCGCCCGCTCGTCATCGAACAGGAACTCGGCGAGCGCCTTGGCCAGCTCGGTCTTGCCGACGCCGGTCGGCCCGAGGAAGAGGAACGAGCCAGACGGGCGGTCAGGATCCGAGATGCCCGCTCGTGACCTGCGGACGGCGTCCGACACCGCCTGGACCGCCCTGGACTGGCCGACCAGCCGCCTGCCGAGCTCGCTCTCCATCCGGAGCAGCTTGCCGGTCTCTCCCTCGAGCAGCCGCCCGGCGGGTATGCCCGTCCAGGAGGCCACCACGTCGGCGACGTCGTCGGGCCCGACCTCCTCCTTGACCATCGGGGCGGCGTCCGGGGCGGGGGCCCCGTCGGCGCCCTCGCTGGCCGCCGCCGCCTCGATCTCGCGCTCCAGCGCGGGGATTTCCCCGTACATCAGGCGGGACGCGGTCTCGAAGTCGGCATCCCGCTGGGCCCGCTCCGCCTGGCCCTTGAGGTCGTCCAGCCGCTTCTTCAGCTCGCCGACCTTGTTCAGGCCCGCCTTCTCCCGCTCCCACCGGGCAACCAGCGCCGTCAGCAGCTCCTGCCGGTCGGCGAGGTCGGCGCGCAGCCGCTCCAGCCGCTCCCTGCTGGCCGGGTCGGCCTCCTTGGCCAGCGCCATCTCTTCCATCTTCAGCCGGTCAACGGCCCGCTGCAGCTCGTCGATCTCCACCGGCCGCGAGTCGATCTCCATGCGCAGCCGGGAGGCCGCCTCGTCCACCAGGTCGATCGCCTTGTCCGGCAGGAACCGGCCGGTGATGTACCGGTCGGACAACGTGGCGGCCGCGACCAGGGCGGCATCGGAGATCTGCACCTGGTGGTGCGCCTCGTACCGGCCCTTCAGGCCGCGCAGGATCGCGATCGTGTCCTCCACCGACGGCTCGCCGACGAAGACCTGCTGGAACCGCCGCTCCAGGGCGGGGTCCTTCTCGATCCGCTCGCGGTACTCATCGAGCGTCGTGGCGCCCACCATCCGCAGCTCGCCGCGGGCCAGCATGGGCTTGAGCATGTTGCCCGCGTCCATCGCGCCCTCGGCGGCGCCGGCGCCCACGACCGTGTGCAGCTCGTCGATGAACGTGATGACCTGGCCTTCGCTCTGCTTGATCTCGCCGAGCACGGCCTTCAGCCGCTCCTCGAACTCGCCGCGGTACTTGGCGCCGGCCACCATGGCGCCCAGGTCGAGCGCGACGACGCGCTTGTCCCTGAGCGACTCGGGCACATCCCCGGCGACGATGCGCTGGGCCAGGCCCTCGACCACGGCGGTCTTGCCGACACCCGGCTCCCCGATCAGCACCGGGTTGTTCTTGGTGCGCCGGGAGAGCACCTGGATCACCCGCCGGATCTCGGCGTCGCGGCCGATGACCGGGTCGAGCTTGCCCTCGCGGGCGCTGCGGGTCAGGTCGATCCCGTACTTCTCCAGCGCCTGGTAAGTGCCCTCCGGGTCCTGGCTGGTGACCCTGGCGGAGCCGCGGACCTTCTGGAAGGCGCCCAGCAGCTGATCGGGCCCGGCCCCGGCCTCGCGGAGGACCGTGGCGGCCTGGCCGCCGTCGGCGGCCAGGCCGACCAGCAGGTGCTCGGTGGAGACGTACTCGTCACCCATCTCCCTGGCCCGCTTCTCCGCGGTGCCCAGGGCCGCGAGCAGCGGCCGTGAGGTCTCCGGTGCGCTCAGCGTCGCGCCGGCCGCTCTCGGCAGCCTGGCCAGGAGCTCTTCGGTGATCTTCAGCAGGGCGTCCGGGTCGGCGCCGACCGCCCACAGCAGCGGGTACGCCGTCCCTTCGTTCTTCTGCTTCAGCAGCGCGGCCAGGACGTGCAGCCCGTCGACGCTCGGGTTCCCGGCCGCAGCCGCGTTCCGGACAGCCTCGGACAGTGCCTCCTGGCTCTTGCGGGTGAATTTCTCGTCAGCCATCGTTCGTTTCTCGTAAGTTTGCGTTGTTTCCCAGTGCCGCCGCGCTTGCCTGATCCCCGGCAGGAGGTGCCTCGGGGCCTGGCGGCGGGGCGGTCACCTGCGTGTCGGAGCGGCGCACGGGCACGAGCGCGGCGCGGGCGTTCCTGCTGCTCCGCAGCAGCCCGGCCAGCCGGGCGGCGACCGCCCGGGTGGATTCGAGTTCCGCCCTGAGCTGGTTGACCTCGGTGTGCAGCTCGGCGAGCAGCATCCGGCTGCGCTGCTCCTGGCTCTCAAGCTCCAGGATCCGCTTGATCCCGTTGAGGTTGACGCCCTCCTCCTGGGAAAGGCGCTGCACCTCGCGCAGGGCGAGGATGTCGCGGAGCGAGTAACGGCGCCCGCGGCCTGCCGACCGGCCCGGGCAGACCAGGCCGAGCCGGTCGTAGGCGCGCAGTGTCTGCGGATGCAGCCCAGATAGCTGGGCGGCCACGGAGATGACGTAGACGGGCGTGTCATCAGAAAGCTCGAACTGCACCATGTCATCTCCTCTCATGTGGTCGTCCTCCTTGTCCTCTGCCGCTTGTCCTCTGCTGCCGCCGCTCAGCTGGCCTTGGCGCGGCGCAGCAGGTCGTCGCGCTCGTCATCGCCGGGCGCCAGCTTCCTGAGCGTCTCGAGTGCCTCGCGGGCCTGCCCGTTGACGTCCCTGGGCACCCGCACGTCCACGGTGACCAGCAGGTCGCCGTAGGTGCTGTCCGGGCGCCGCACGCCCTTGCCGCGAACCCGGAAGGTGCGGCCGTTGGGGGTGCCCGGCGGGATGCGCAGGCTCACCGGCATGCCGCCGTGCGTCGGCACCTTGATCTCGGCGCCGAGCGCCGCCTCGGGCAGCGTGATCGGCACGGTGACGGTCAGGTTGTGGCCCGACCGGCCGAACACCGGGTGCGAGGCGACATGCACGCGGACGTACAGGTCGCCGGGTGGGCCGCCGCGCTCGCCGGGTGCGCCCTTGCCCTTCAGCTTGATGCGCTGGCCGTCGGCGACCCCGGCGGGGATGCGGGCCTGGATCGTCCTGGTGCTCATGGCGCGCCCGCTGCCCGAGCACACCGGGCACGGGTCGTCCACCACCATGCCGCGGCCGCGGCAGGTCTTGCACGGCTCCGAGAACGCGAAGCTGCCGAGGTTCCTGCTCGCCTGCCCGGAGCCCTCGCAGGCGGGGCACACCCGCGGCACGGTCCCTGCCTTGGCCCCGGTGCCCATGCACGCCTTGCACGGGCCCTCGCCGGCCAGCTGCAGCGGCACCGTGGCGCCGTTGATCGCGTCGGCGAAGCTGAGCGACGCCTCGGTCTCGATGTCCGCGCCGCGCCGTGGCCGCTGCTGGGTCGACCGCCCGCCGAACACGCCGCCGAGCAGGTCGCCGAGGCGCCCCCCGGCGCCGCCCCCGCCGGACGAGCCGCCGCCGAACAGGTCCCCGAGGTCAAAGTTGTACCCGCCGCCGGCCGACCCGGGCATCCGGACACCGCCGCCGCCGAACAGGGAGCGGGCGTCGTCGTACTCCTTGCGCCGCTTCTCGTCGGACAGCACGTTGTAGGCCTCGGAGATCTCCTTGAAACGCTCCTCGGCAGCCGGGTCGCCCTTGTTGGCGTCGGGGTGGTACTTCCTGGCCAGCTTGCGGTATGACTTCTTGATCTCGTCTGCGCTAGCGGTCTTGGAGACGCCGAGGACCTTGTAATAGTCCTTCTCGAGGAAGTCCTTGGTACTCACCGGGCTTCTCCTCGCTGGCTGTTAGTCGCCACCGCTTGTGTCAGATGTGTGCTGGTAGTTGCTTGCGTCGCCGCCGCCGCCTTCGTAGCCGCGGCCTGCTCCGGCAGGCCCGCCCGCTTCGTCTGTCTCGCCGCGCTCGGCGACCGCGACCCGCGCCGGGCGCAGGATCCGGTCGCCGACCATGTAGCCGCGCTGCAGGATGCGGACGCAGGTCGGCTCCGTCACGTCCATGGAGTAGGAGTGCATCAGCGCCTCGTGCAGCTTCGGGTCGAACGGGTCCCCGTCCTCCCCGTAGCGGGTCAGCCCGAGCTTGGCGGCTGCCGCCTCCAGTGACTCCGCGACCGACTTGAAGCCCCCGGACAGCTCCCCGTGCTCCCTGGCCCGCCCGATGTCGTCGAGCACCGGCAGCAGCTCGCTGAGCACATTGGCCAGCGCCTGCTCGCGCACGGCGATCCGGTCCCGCTCAACCCGCTTGCGGTAGTTGGCGTACTCCGCCTGCAGCCGCTGCAGGTCCGCGGTGCGCTCGGCGAGCTCGGCCGCCATCAGGTCCGCGTCACCGCGGCCGGCCTGGCCGGCTTCGCCCGCGGATTCGCCGCCCTGGCCGTCCCGCTC
>JASHPR010000105.1 GCA_030038015.1 Streptosporangiaceae bacterium | reverse complement strand
AGCAGGGCGACCGCGGCCGCGGTTCCTATCCCGGACGCCACGCCACGGGCCCGGTCGAGCACCGCATGGGGATGGGCGAGCGCCAGCACCACCACCAGCAGCAGACCGGCCAGGGCCGTGTCGGCCAGCAGTTCTTCCCCGGTGAACAGCTGCGCGGCGGTCAGCAGGCCCAGCCAGAGGCCGACCCGGACGGGGTGCCCACGGCCGGTGAGCAGCCGCAGCAGCGCGTCGATGATCAGCGGCGGCGCCACCGCGAACGCGAGGTTGTAGTGGCCGATCGCGGCGTCCAGCAGGGCCGGCGAGAACCCGTACAGCGCGCCGCCCAGGCCCGCCGCCCAGACGCTGGCGCCCCACCGGCGCAGCACCCAGAACATGCTGGCCGCCGACCCGGCGAGGCCCAGGGTCAGCACGACCGTGAGGCTGACCTGCGGGCCGGCCAGCAGCGTCACCGGGCTGAGCACAATGCACGGGAACAGGAACGAGGTGTTCCACATCAGGTTGATGCCCTGCGGCGCGTTCATCGCGGTGGTCACCAGCGCCGGCAGGTGCCCGTGCGCCACCGCCGTCGCCGCGTACCGCATGAACCAGGCGAACAGGTCGACGTCCTCGGGGTCGCCGACCTGCGCGCGGGACGCGGGGTCGGCCCACAGCCGCCAGGTCAGGGCCACGGCGGCCAGCAGGTAGCAGCACAAGACCAGCCATTGCGCCTCGGACCCGGCCCGGACGCGCGGGCGCCCGGCGACGGGAGACTCGACCGCCGACGGGACGAGGCTCACCGTCACCTCCATTCTCGGGACACGTATCTAAAGCAGCCACCATACGCCAGAAAACGTCCCGATCATGGCCCGGGACAGCCGTGGCGCCTCCTAGGCCAGCCTGGCCATCCGTGACAGGCCCGGCAACCCCGGGGATTGATGCAGTTCTGCACTAGTAAGGTCTCGGTATGCACCTTGGTGAGCAGCGTTCGGGTCGCCTTGATCCGCGTGCGGCGACAGGTGCCGCGCGGCCGCCGGGCCGGCGTCGGCAAACTGACGGCCCCGACGGCGCCCGCCCGGCGGTGCACCACGGATGGGTAGCGGCGGCCTGGATCGGGGTAGGGCTGGCGCTGTTCGCCGCTTACCTGCGCATCTCACTCAGCAGCCCGATGGACTCGGACGGGGCGAACAACGCGCTGCAGGCGTGGGACATGCTCCACGGTCATCTGCTCCTGCCTGGCTGGATCATCGGCGACGCGTCGTGTTACACCTTCGAACTGCCGCTGTACGCGATCATCGAGCTCTTTTCCGGGCTCAACGGCATGATCTTCCATCTGGCCGGCGCGCTCACCTACCTAATCGTCGTGGCCTTCGGCATGGCCCTGGCCTGGACGCACAGCCGCGGCCCGGCCGCAGCGGCCCGCTGCGGAGTCGTGATCGCGATCATGGCTGCGCCGATAATCACGCAACAAGGTGCGTCGATCCTGCTGGAGGCGCCCGACCACATCGGCACCTCCGTGTTCCTGCTGGGCTCCTTCCTGCTGATCGACCGGGCTCCGGCCCGGCGTTTCACCGCGCCGCTGGTCGCCGTGATTCTGTGCGCCGGTCAGATCGGCGACGCCACGGTCCTCTACGTCGCCGTGCCCGCGGTCCTGGTGGTCTGCGCTTACCGCGTTCTTGCCGCCCGGAAGATCCGCACGGCCGACACGGCGATCGCGGCGGCCGCCGCCGTGTCGGTGCCGCTGACGTTGCTGATCCGCGCGGCGATGGTGTATCTCGGCGGGTACTCGCAGATCCACCCGAGGACCGCGATCTCGCCGATCGGCCAATGGCGGGAGCACGTGGCGCTGACCTGGCGGGCCATCCGCACCCTCTACGGGGCATTCGGGGCGACAGTCGTGGATGCGCACACACCGCTGGGCGGCGTGGCGGCCGTGTTCGGGGCGGCCTGCCTGCTGGCCGCCGCATTCGGCTTGGCCAGGGTCGTGTGGACCTGGCGCACCGCGAGCCGGGCCGAGCAGCTCTTGTGCGTCGCGATCGTGGTCAACCTCGCCGCGTACGCGGTCTCCACGCTGCCGTCGACCTACAGCTCGCGCGAGATCGCCGCGGTGCTGCCGTGTGGCGCGGTGCTCGCGGCGCGGGCCTGCGTACCCGGCCGCCTCGTCGGCGCGCCGCGGGCCCGCACGGCGCTCGCCGCGGCGGCCCTGGCCGCGGTAGTGCCGCTGGCCGCCGCGGCGGCGACCCTGCCCCCGGTGTCGCCGCCCGCGGTTCCCCTCGCGGCGTGGCTCAACGCCCACGGATACCGGTACGGCATCGCGGGGTACTGGGATGCCTCCTCGGTCACCCTGCAGTCGCGCGACCAGGTTCGGGTTCGCGCGGTCGCCGAGACGACGCACCGCCGGGTCGCCGCCTACTACTGGGAGACGAGATCCGACTGGTACAACGCGTCTCGGCACGACGCGACGTTCGTGATCGCCAACGGCCTGGAAACCGACGCTCCAACCCTCAGCGCCGCGGAAGTCGAGCGGTACTTCGGGCGACCCGCCGCGATCTACCGGGTAGCGGGATGCGAAATCCTGGTCTACCGGACGAATCTGCTCAAACGGCTCGCGGTGCCGCTCCGGCCTTCTTCGGCCTCCTAGTGCGAGAAGAGGTCCCTCGCCACGGACACTGCCGCCGGAGACTCGTCTCGCTGCTCGCTGTGCACATGGGTGAAAGCCGCCTCCAGCGCGATCACCAGCCAGACGGCGAGATCGGCGTACAGCAGCACCTGAGCGAAGATGGTCGTCCGATTTACGCTGTCCCGCAGCCATCCGTGGATCTCAAACCCACCGACCACATACGTGGCGAAAACAATCGCCAGCGAGGCGGCGCACGCCGTCCACAGCCACGCCGGATTCCCGAGGCGGGCGCGCTCGCGGTCCTTGCGCAGGAGGCAGCATCCGGCGAGCAGTACTGCGAAGGCGACCGGCGCGACGGCGAGGTGCGCGGCCATGCCGGCGATGGTGGCTTCGGCCCGGGTAACCGCCGATTCCGTGGACGACGATCTGAAGAAGGCGTCGTGCAGGCCTATCAGACGGGCTAGTCAGCCCAGGCCAGCCCGGGCAGGGCGGGCACCACGACGAACGCGGCACGCTCGCTCCACCTCCGCGCTGTCCGCCACGCCGCAGCGACAGCGGGCCTCCGATTTTCGGACGGCGCGCGGCGCCGCCAAAGCCGGGGCGGCGCCACTGGCCGGTACCGGAGGGCGATCAGGACGAGCACGACGAGGGCCGTGGTGAGGCCCTCGTTCTTGGTCAGGCTGGCCATGGCGGCGCAGATCCGGGCAAGAACGAGCATATGGGTGCCGCGGGGCAGGACCAGCCCCCAGATGACCGCGCCGACGGCGGCCGCCGCGTACAGCAAGTCGGCATAGCCGGAGATGCCGAAACTGCCCGAGACGGCGAAGCCCACCAGGCAGACAGCCGCGCCAGCGGCGACTGCGGCCATGCGCGTCAGCTGGTGCCCTCTGCTCCCGACGGCTGCGACGCCCGCGCCGGCGAGGCCGAGCGCGCAGGCGTTCAGCAACACCGTCATATCGGTGGCGATATGCAGGCCGTCCCGCCCGAAAAACCCGAACGCCAGTGCCCGGCGGCGGGCACGAGCGGCGGGTAGTCCGGGTTGGAAAAACGGTAGGCCGGGTTCTGCAGGCCTGTGAGCAGCTCATGGTGTCCGCCGGACACCATCAAGGCGTGGGTCAGCCAGATTGAGTTGGCGTCCCACCCGATCATCTGCGCGCGCAGCGCGGCCAGCGGGATCACCAGTGCACCCGCAACGGTAACCGTGGCGACGACGGACCACCCCCACGGCGGGCCCGCCCACGGCCGGAGCAACCGCCCGGCCGCCAGCCACCACGCGATCACCGCGAGGTTGGCCGTCACCGCCACCACCGCATAACACGCGGGCAGCGAGCCGCCCACGCCGAGCTCGAGCACAGCCGCCACCGCTGCCATGCCCGCCCCGATGAGCGGGGCGAGAAAGACCAGCATGGGGGGACGCCGGGCCACCGCCCAGGCCGGCAGAATGCCGGGAGCGCCCAGGCCCACGATCAGCACCAACAGCTCAGTCATCTGCGCCGGACCTCCAGCACCAACCCGTAGCAGTGCCGCGGAACAGTAGAGCCGGGGACAGGGGAGGAGCGGGGAACAAGGGAGATTGTCCATCGCGCGGTAGTCGGACTCGCCTGTGGCACGGCCCACAGCGTCGACAGCTCGGCCAGTCGCTGCTGCACGGGCCAATCGGGACTGTCGACGTAGACGGCTGCGCCCTCCGGCAGCTCCGACCGGATGGCGTGATAGATGCACTCTTCCTGCCGGTAGGCAGCGGTCGCCTGCCTAACCGACGCCGGTCTGAGGAAGGCAGCGGTGGCCTGCAGGCCATGATCCACGCTCAATCCCAATGTCACGGCGGCAGCGCAGACGATCCCAACGCAGCCGATGCGCTTGCCGGCACGGCGCCGGCCTGCCGTGGAGGACGCGGTCGAGTGACTCACGTGTCTCCTCGTGACCGGACGATCAGGTCGGCGAGCAGCGCGAGCGAGGCGATGAGCAGCCCGGTCACGAAGACCAGGACCGTGTCGTCCGCGAGCCGGAACGGGTGCGCGGCCACGTCATAGATGCCCTTGGCGATGCCCAGGCCGAGCAGGACCAGCGCGAGCGGCATGAGCACCTTGAGCGGGTTGAAGTACAT
>JASHPR010000104.1 GCA_030038015.1 Streptosporangiaceae bacterium | reverse complement strand
GCCGCGGGCGCCGGGCATCCCGCGCGCCGGTGTTCGCACCGTCCCCCTGGGGGCAGAATCGGTGACGTGCGATTCCTTACCGACCAGCGACCGTTCCACGACCTCGCCTATAGCGACGTGTTCCTGGTGCCGAGCCGGTCGGCCGTGTCCTCCCGGCTCGACGTGAGCCTGGCCACGGCCGACGGCAGCGGCACCGCGATCCCGGTGATCGTGGCCAACATGACCGCGGTCGCCGGGCGCAGGATGGCCGAGACCGTGGCCCGCCGCGGTGGCCTGGCCGTGCTGCCCCAGGACATCCCGGTCGATGTGGTGGCCGAGGTGGTGTCCTGGGTGAAAAGCCGCGACCTGGTGCATGACACCCCGCTGACGCTCGGCCCCGAGGCCACCACGGGGCACGCGCTCAGCCTGCTGCCCAAGCGCGCGCACGGGGCCGTGGTGGTGGTCGAGGACGGGCGCCCGGTCGGCGTGGTCACCGAGTCCGACTGCAACGGCGTGGACCGGTTCACCCAGCTGCGCCAGGTCATGTCGACGGAGCTGTTCACGCTGCCCGCGGGCACCGATCCTGAGCACGCGTTCGGGCTGCTGCACGAGGGCAGGCACCGGTTCGCGCCGGTGGTGGACAGCGCCGGGCGGTGCGTCGGGATACTGACCCGCACCGGCGCGCTGCGGGCGACGCTGTACCAGCCGGCCACCGACAGCCGCGGCCGGCTGCGGATCGGCGCGGCCGTCGGCATCAACGGCGACGTGGCGGCCAAGGCCAAGCTGCTGCTGGACGCGGGCGCGGACCTGCTCGTGGTGGACACCGCGCACGGCCACCAGGACAAGATGATCCACGCGTTGCGCGCGGTGCGCGACATCTCGCCGTCGGTGCCGGTGGCCGCGGGGAACGTGGTGACCGCGCAGGGCGTCGCCGACCTGGTCGAGGCGGGGGCCGACATCGTCAAGGTCGGCGTGGGGCCCGGCGCCATGTGCACCACCCGGATGATGACCGGGGTCGGCCGCCCGCAGTTCAGCGCGGTCCTCGAGTGCGCGGCGGAGGCACGGCGGCTCGGCGCCCACGTGTGGGCGGACGGCGGCGTGCGGCACCCGAGGGACGTCGCGCTCGCGCTGGCGGCCGGCGCGTCCAACGTCATGATCGGTTCCTGGTTCGCGGGCACCTGCGAGTCGCCCGGGGACGTGTTCCGCGACGCCGACGGCCGGCTGTACAAGGAGAGCTTCGGCATGGCATCGGCCCGGGCCGTGCGGCTGCGCGCGGCGGCCGACTCCCCGTTCGAGCGGGCGCGCAAGGAGCTGTTCGAGGAGGGCATCTCCAGCTCGCGGATGTACCTGGACCCGCAGCGGCCCGGCGTCGAGGACCTGCTCGACTCGATCACCGCGGGGCTGCGCAGCGCCTGCACCTACGCGGGCGCCAGCGACCTGGACGAGCTGCACCAGCGGGCGGTCGTCGGGGTGCAGGGCGCGGCCGGGTACACCGAGGGCATGCCGCTGCCGTCCGGCTGGTGAGCACGGCTTCCTGATCACCCGGAATCATGACATGCCGCCAGACGGCACGGCATGGCATGGCCGGAGCGGCGGCCAGGCCGGGCCGACACGAGCTTCCTGCCGGTTCCACTCCTGGGCACCGCCTACCGTGGTGCCATGAGGGGAACCGCGCTGCCCTCGGACGGCTCCAGCCCGAGCGTGCTCGTTGTGGAGGATGACGTTGGCATCGCCACCCAGCTGGTCCGCGGGCTGACCAGGGGCGGCTACCGGGTCGACCACGTGCTGACCGGCGGTGAGGCGCTGGCCTGGGGCGAGCCCGACGTCGTGCTGCTTGACCTGGAGCTGCCCGACTCGGACGGAGTCTGGGTCTGCAGGCAGCTGCGGGAGAAGTCCGCAGCCGCGATCATCGTGGTGACCGCGCACGGCGAGGAGACCGACCGGGTCGCCGCGCTGGACGCCGGCGCCGACGACTACCTGGTCAAGCCCTTCGGCCTGGCCGAGCTGCAGGCCAGGATGCGGGCCGTGCTCCGCCGCATCCGGCCCGGCGGCGAGGTGACCAGGCACGGCCCGCTGACCGTGGACATGCGCACCCGCAAGGTCAGCGTGTCCGGGCAGGAGATCGCGCTCACGCCCAAGGAGTTCGACATCCTCGAGTGCCTCGCGGCCGACCCGGGCCGCGTGGTGAGCCGGCAGGAGATCCTGGAGAGCGCGTGGGACGCGCACTGGTACGGGCCGGGCAAGGTGCTCGACGTGCACGTCGCGTCGCTGCGCAAGAAGCTCGGCCTGCCCGGCCTGGTCGAGACCGTCTACGGCCGCGGGTTCCGGCTGGGCGACGTCTGATGGCCCGCCGGATCGCGGCAACCGTCGTCTTGCTGATCGCGGTGCTGCTGGGGGTCGTCGCGGTGCCGCTCGGCCTGATCACCGCGGCACACGATGGCAGCTCCTTCCGGGACGACGCGGTGGACGCCGCGACGTCGCTGGCCAGCGTGGCCGAGGAGCAGCTCGGTGACCATGAGAGCGTCCCGGCGCTGGGCAACGACATCAGCGAGCTGCGGCGGGGCGGCGACCAGGTAGCCGTGTACGACAGCGCGGGCCGCTGGCGCGCGGGAACCCCGGCCCGGCCCGCCGTCCCCGCCGGCGCGGTCAGCCGGACCCTCGGCAGCCTCACGCCGGCCACGGAGGCCAGCGGTGGCCGGCTGGTCGTGCTCGCGCCGGTGCTGCAGGACGAGGGCAACTCGGCCGTCGGCGCGGTCGTGCTGTCCCGTTCCGCCGCGCCGCTCGACCACCGGATCACCGTGCTCTGGGTCCTGATCGGGGCGGTGTCGGCCGCCGGCCTGCTGGCCGCGGCGGTGACCGCGACGGCGCTGGCGCGCTGGGTGAGCCGCCCGCTCAGCGTGCTCGAGGCGGCCGCGCAGCGCCTCGGCACCGGCGCGCTGGACACCCGCTCCCCGGTCGATTCCGGCCCCAGCGAGGTGCGCCGGCTCGCGGCCAACTTCAACACCATGGCCGGCCAGCTCGAGGCCCTGGTCGACGGGCACCAGGTGATGATGGCCGACGTGTCCCACCAGCTGCGCACCCCGCTCGCGGCGCTGCGGCTGCGCCTCGACGTGCTGGCGCAGGACTGCGACCAGCCGGTCGCCGTCGAGCTGGCCGGCGCGCAGGAGGAGATCGCCCGGCTGTCCAGGCTGGTCGACGGGCTGCTGGCGGTGGCGCGTGCGGAGAAGGTCGTGGCCGAGCCGGTGCCGGTGCCGGTGGCCGCCGTGATCAGGGACCGGATCGCGGCATGGCGGCCAGCGGCAGAGGAACGCGGCATCACGCTCACCGCGGTGAGCCGCGGCCAGGCCCGGGCCAGGCTGGGCGCCGGCCACCTGGAGCAGATCCTGGACAACCTGCTTGCCAACGCCCTCGACGCGGTGCCGGCGGGCGGGAACGTGACGGTCAGCGCGGCCGGCACCGGGACGGGCACCCAGATCGTGGTCGCCGACGACGGCCCGGGCATGAGCCCGCAGCAGCGGCGGGCCGCGTTCCGCCGGTTCAGCACGTCCGGCGGCACCGGGCTCGGCCTCGCGATCGTGCACCGGCTGGTGACCTCCAATGGCGGCTCGGTGGCGCTTTCCGACACGCCCGGCACCGGCCTGACGGTCACCATCCAGCTTCCCCTGACCCCCCGTGACCGGAGTTCGCGCAGGTCAGACGCTGTCTCGTCGTGAGCCCTGGCATCTTAACCAGTTCTGAAAGGTTCCTGAACCGGTTCCGCTGACCGCGGCGGGCAGGCTAAAGAACGCGTGACCGCGGACGCTGCCGGGAAACGCGCCGCCAGGGCGGAGGGCCTGGAACGCGTGACCGGCGGCGCCCGCCGGAACGCGATCCGGCGGCTGCCCGTGGCCCGGGGCCGCCGGAACACGGTCCGGGCGGCCTGCCAGCAATCTCGAGGCCGGGCGGCCGCCCGGACCCGCGGCGGAAGCAGCCGCGTCACCGGGGTAATCGAGACAGGAGGTCCGCTTGGCATGCCCGTGCCATCCGAGGATGCGGCGCGCCGGCGCGACCGCACGCTCGCCAGAACGCGGCGGCTTTCGCTATCGGTCGCCTGCACCGCCGCAGCAGCGTCGATAGGCCTGGGAACGGCCTTCGCGCACGCCCTGCCCGGGCACCACGAGCCTGCGGCCAGCGCGCCGGGCGCCGGGCGGCCGCCGGCCGCG
>JASHPR010000103.1 GCA_030038015.1 Streptosporangiaceae bacterium | reverse complement strand
GAGCAGCGACCTTGAGCAGGTCGCCGACGACGGCAGGACGGCCAAGAACCAGCTGGTGGAGGCCAACCTGCGCCTGGTCGTCTCGCAGGCCAGGCGGTACACCGGCCGGGGGATGCTGTTCCTGGACCTGATCCAGGAGGGCAACCTCGGCCTGATCCGCGCGGTCGAGAAGTTCGACTACACCAAGGGCTACAAGTTCTCGACGTACGCCACCTGGTGGATCCGGCAGGCGATCACCAGGGCCATGGCGGACCAGGCCAGGACCATCCGGATTCCCGTGCACATGGTCGAGGTGATCAATAAGCTCGCCCGGGTTCAGCGGCAGATGCTGCAGGACCTCGGGCGCGAGCCGACCCCGGAAGAGCTGGCTGCCGAACTAGACATGACCCCGGAAAAGGTCATCGAGGTGCAGCAGTACGGGCGGGAGCCGATCTCCCTGCACACCCCGCTCGGCGAGGACAGTGACAGCGAGTTCGGCGACCTGATCGAGGACTCCGAAGCGATCCAGCCCGGCGAGGCGGCCAGCTTCACCCTGCTCCAGGAGCAGCTGCACTCGGTCCTCGGCACGCTGTCCGAGCGTGAGGCCGGCGTGGTGTCGATGCGGTTCGGGCTGACCGACGGCCAGCCCAAGACCCTCGACGAGATCGGGAAGGTCTACGGGGTCACCCGGGAACGGATCCGGCAGATCGAATCCAAGACCATGTCCAAGCTGCGCCACCCATCCCGATCCAGCCTCCTCCGGGACTACCTCGACTGACCCGACCGGCGGCCTCAGGCCCCAGGATGTAACCAGCGATCCGGCCCGCCCGGCCCGTGAACGCACAGAATGCCCAAATCTGGACAGCCAGCGCCGTGATCGGCATCGAGCCGACATCCGCGCAGAGGCGGCTCGGCGGGCGTTCTCCCTGATTATCCCCGTCACTCACTGTAATGATGTCGAGCGACGTAACCTAAGGCCCGCCTCGGATCGGTCCAGTGAGAGCGATTTGCTGGGGGTGACCGTCGGTCGCAGGCCGAGGCACTCGTCGGCTCAAGGGGGTGGTCGGCGTCCTTTTCCGCGGCTGGGGGCAGTCGGTCGCGAGGCACACCCGCGCCCTGACGGGCGCTAATGCTGCGGGCGCTCCAGCTTGACTTACGGCCGCGCGTCGGCGGTCCAAAAACCCGGCACCTGCGAGGAAGCCACACATAACAGTCCCCACGCCGACCCGACGACCACAGCAGGTCACCGAGCCCAATCACCACGCCCTCTTGGACAGAGGGTTTCCCCCATGGGGGTGGGCGATCTGTGCCTTCTGGCACGCTGCAGGAGGCCTATCGGGCGTGCTCAGATTCGGCAGGGCGCTGCCTGACCACCTCGGAGGCGACCCGCCTACGTCGTCCCTTCGTGATGGGCCGTCGGTGCACCGGCGTTCTGCTCGGCTGCCGTGTCGAGGCCAGATGCTTGCACAGTGATCCAGACCGGAGGTTCAGCGTTCTTGCCAGTGCTTGCCCGGGACCGCGCGATTCGCCGGGGCAGAACTCGGGTGCCTCAGCTTGCCGGTGACCGCTGATTTCGCGTCCGTGCCGATGGCGGCCCGTGCGGGCCCGGCAACGGCCCTGGCCGGCGGTGGCCGGTGAAACTGCCTGGTCAGCGGCTGGCAGATCCCGTTCTTGGGGGCAGATCCGCCCGGACGGCCCCGGACGCGCGTGACCTCCCGGACCGGCCGCTGACCTGCGCGATGGTGAGACCAGCCTGCCGCCGTGCCGCTGTCAAGATCTCGCCGATGCTTATCCGGCACCTCCACTGCCCGATCGCGCGGCGGGCCGGCCACGGCGTGATGGCAGGTACTAAGCCATTCTCCGCCGATTCCCCAGCGCGAGCGCTCACCAGGCGTCGGCATCCGGCTACGATCCCGATCCGGCAAGAACCGGTGCGGTCTCCCGGCCTGCCCGTTGCCCCGTGTCCGCGACTGCGAGAGCACGGCAACCATGGCGCTCCCAGGCGCCGCCGCGCGGCGAGCCAGGTAGCCCCGGCGGGTCCCTTCGGCCGCCCCGGCGTGTCCCTGGCCTTCCATCCCGCGCCCGGACCGCCGCCGCCGCGACACTCACCGACGTGACGCCCGCCGATACCTGAAAGCCGGCCGGCCTCGCAGCCCCGGCGCTTCGCGAGCTCCGGGACGAGCGCCGGTCTTCCGCGCGGGTCGGTCGGCATGCCGTCCGTGCCGCCTGCGGCCCCGCGGCGGCCGGAGCCCGTGGCGGGCGCTGTACCGGTGCGCCGGCGACGTCTTCGTGATCGCCGCCATCGCCCCAGGGGGGCGCGGGCAGGTTCCCGCGGCTTCACCGCGCCGTGGCAGTCTCCCAAGCCGGGCGATAGCCTTCCCCGTCCCTGATGCCATGTCCGTTTGCGTGTGATGGCAAAAACGAAAACCAGGTCGAAGAAGATCTCGAAGCCAATCACCCGGTGCGGTCAGCGGCGCTTTGAGTTTGGTGACGTTCGGCCGAGCGCCCCCGGGCTGTCCGGGGAAGCGCTCGCCATTCCCGGCATCGAGCGTGGGCCGTTCGACCCTGCGCGGGTTCAACTCGTGACGGCGAACGGCTGCGGCGCGCCCCGGCCACTACCGGATCGCGGCTGCCTGCCACAACCCGCGGGCCGTGGCGCTACGCAGAAATGTCACTAGGCTGGTTCACGAAGATCTAGGCGTGACCGAAGAAGAGGTGCTGGTGATGGTTGCCCTGGTGGTCATCCTGGTGGTGCTTGTCGTGGCCGGGCTCATCGCGGCCGGCCGCTCGTTCAAGGTCGTGCAGCAGTACGAACAGGGCATCATCTTCCGGTTCGGGCGCGTGCTGGGCCGGCCGCGCGGCGCCGGGCTGACGCTGATCCGGCCCATCGGCGACCGGATGCAGAAGGTCAACATGCAGATCGTCGCCATGGCCGTCCCGGCGCAGGAGGGCATCACCAAAGACAACGTGACCGTCCGGGTCGACGCGGTGGTGTACTTCCGGGTCGTGGACCCGATCAAGGCGACCATCAACGTGCAGAATTACATGTTCGCGGTCTCCCAGCAGGCGCAGACCTCGCTGCGCTCGATCATCGGCCAGTCGGAGATGGACCAGCTGCTCGCCGAGCGGGACAGCGTCAACCGGGAACTGCGCCGGATCATCGACGAGCCGACCGAAGGCCCGTGGGGCATCCGGGTCGAGCGGGTGGAGATCAAGGACGTCTCGCTGCCCGAGAGCATGAAGCGGTCGATGTCCCGGCAGGCGGAGGCGGAGCGGGAGCGCCGCGCCCGGATCATCACCGCCGACGGCGAGTACCAGGCCTCCAAGCGCCTCGCCGCCGCGGCCAACGTCATGGCCCGCGACCCCGCCGCGCTGCAGCTGCGGCTGCTGCAGACCGTGGTCGAGGTCTCCGCGGAACGCAACAGCACGCTGGTCATGCCGGTCCCGGTCGAGCTGCTCCGGTTCTTCGACAAGTTCACGCCCCCGGCGGCTGCCGGCGGCGGGAAGCCGGCCGCGGACTCGGCCTCGATGGCCGACTTCGGCGATGAGGATGTGTCCGCGGCCAAGGCGGGGATCGCGAGCGGGGCGCCGCTTGAGATCCCCGAGGTGCCCGCGATCCCCGAGCTGCCCCAGAAAGCGGGCAACGGCAAGCTGGCCGCCGCCGCCGCTGCAGCCGCCGCAGTGCCGGAACCGGATGCCGTGGCCCGGCACGACGACACCGCCGCCGACTCGGGCGCATAGGCTCTGCCGCCCGATCCCGGGGGACGCCGTCGCTGCTCGGCAACGAGCCGGTGCTCCGGGGGGTGTGAGCCGGCCGCGCTAGCGACAGAGTCGTTCCCCGGTTGCCCCCCGGGCCCCTGGCGCTGGCCGCTGCGCGACCTGCCGCAACCCGGCGCCATCGTCACCTGGGCATGTCGTATTCGCCGCAGCCTGCCCCGGGCGATGGCTGCGGGCGTAACAGCTGACCTCGTACGGCAAGTACTCAGACAACCTCTTGCGCCCAGATTGCAGCCCCGGCTGAGCGTTCGACCGGCGAACCCCGAGCGGGAAACGACGATTGGGGGTGTGCAGCGCCGTCGGCGACCTCGGAGCTGGAGCCGCCCATATCAATCCGTCGGCACCCGCACAGTCAGCCCGCGAGCCCGCCCGCTGCGCGCACAATTAGATATCGGGTGTCGTGCGATTGTCGAGCTGTCATGATCTGTCACGATCACGGTCTTTAACAAAAAGGCGGATTGACACCAGGTGATAACCGCAGTGAGTCCGGGACCGGTCTGGTCGGCGGGCTCCAGGCGGTCAGGCGCGGTGGCGGTGCCGCGGCGGCGCGGCGCCGTCCGCCGGGTGCCGCTGGCAGTATCAGAGTTTGGTCAGCTTGGCGCACGGCGTCATGATCCGTATGCAGCACGAACCGAAGTCCACGACCAGGCTGGCGTCAGTCTCAACCCTGATGACCCGGCCGAGGCCGTACCGATCGTGGGTGACCTGGTCGCGCACGGCGAACTGCTCAGCAGGCGGAGCGGCGGGTGGGGCGCCGAAGGGGCTGGTAGGCAGGTAGCGCCGGGCCGCGGCGCGGGCTGGTTTCATCACTACCAGTATGCGCCTGCCCGCAGTATGCGCCTGCGCGGGTGACGGAGCAGGCCACTGCCCGGCCGGCGCGGCGGCTGGTGCTGCGGAAGATCATGACCCGGGGGCAGCGGTTCGGTTCCGGAGCCCAGGACCGGTAGGCTCGCGGTCGGCGCGGCGAGGTCGCGTTGTGGCACGGCGGATAAAGGACACCAACGATGGCAACAGGAACAGTGAAATGGTTTAACGCCGGTAAGGGCTTTGGTTTCATCGCCCCCGATGACGGGACGGCGGACGTGTTCGTCCACTTCTCCGCGATCGCGAGTTCCGGCTACAGGTCGCTGAATGAGAACCGGAAGGTCGAATTCGACACGACCCAGGGGCAGAAGGGGCCGCAGGCGGAGAACGTCCGTCCTGTCTGATGCGTAACGCCCCGCGTCCTCCCGCGGCGCGCCAGTCAAAGCAGCCGGTTGATCTGGCGGCATCAGAGGCGTATGTAAATTCCCCAGCGGTTTGCCGGTAACGTCCGGGGATGCAGCATCTGGTCGGCTTCAAGCGCTCGCACAGGGCCCGGTCACCGCCTGGAGGGCAGACCACTGCCCCTGGTGCTATCGGCTTTCGCGTGCAGAACGCCACGTTCTGCGTGACTGCACAGCGCCCGCTCGCGGACCCGCAGCCCACGCAGAACGGCGGCGATGCGCGCGTCTGTGAAGGCCTGCTCTGATCACGCTGCGTGAGGGTGGCGTACGGACCCGGAGGTTCCCTGTCGATTCTGATTCTGTTCGGGCTGCCAGGCGTGAAGGTGAGCCGTGTCGAGCGCGGCGCGGACGAGGAGGGCGGCCGGGTGCGGTTAGTGCACGTGGTGACCACGGAGCGGGCCGCGGCTGCGTGCCCGAAGCGCGGGGTGTTCTCTGCCTCGGTGAAGCAGTACCGGACGACCAGGCCGCGGGACCTGACCTACGGGGGAGGAGCCGCTGCCGGTGCGCTGGCATAAGCGGCAGTACCGCTGCGTGGAGGCGGCGTGCCCGCGTAAGGCGTGCACCGAGAGCATCGCCGAGATCCGCCGCGGGCGCGGGTGACCGGGCGGCTGTGCCGGCGGGCCGCCCGGCAGGTCGCGTCGGGGCGGAGCGTGGCCGCGGCGGCCGCCGAGCTGGGGGTGAGCTGGCTGGTCGTCCATCGCCGGTTCGCTGTCAACGATGGCGGGGCTTAGCTCGGCTTCGAGCCAGGTTGACATCGGCGGCTGGCTAACTATATTAGCTATATAGCTACTTTAACTAGCCTACGGAGTGGTGATGACCCTCATCACGACGCAGTACCTGCGTGTCGACGCTGGACGGATCGCATTCGATGTGTCTGGTGCCGGGCCGCTGATCATCCTGAGCCCTGGCATGGGCGACCTGCGGTCGTCCTACCGGGCACAGGTCTCCGACCTGGTGGCGGCGGGCTACCGGGTGGCCAGGGTGGATTTGCGGGGTCACGGCGACAGTGACACCACCTTCGCCTCCTACGGTGATGTCGAGACGTCGCGGGACCTTGTCGCGCTTGCCGTGCAGCTGGGCGAGCCCGCGGTGCTGGCCGGCAATTCGATGAGTGCCGGCGCCGCGGTTCTGGCCGCGGCGGAGCGGCCCGACCTAATCACGGGCCTCATCCTGATCGGGCCGTTCGTCCGGGACGCGAAGGCAAGCCTCTTTTCCCGGCTGATGCAGCGTGTCGCGCTGGCGAGGCCATGGACGGCCGCCTCGTGGAAGTCGTACCTGCCCAGGCTCTACGCAGGTCGCAAGCCAGCCGACTTCGAGGACTACCGGCGCTCGGTGATCTCAGCGATGAAGCGCCCCGGCCACGCAGCCGCGTTTGCCGCGACCGCCAAGACCAGTCACGAATCTGCCCGGGCACGCCTTGCGGAGGTGTCTGCCCCTGTACTGGTGATCACGGGTGAGCTGGACCCTGACTTCGCCGACCCGCGTCGCGAGGCGGACTGGATCGCGCAGCAGTTGAATGCCGAGGTCGTGATGGTGCCCGACGCCGGCCACTACCCCCACGCCCAGCGTCCAGAGCTGGTCAACCAGGCGATCCTGGCCTTCCTGAAGGCGCATCGCCACGATGCCTAGAGCCGGACTGACGACCGCAGTCGTCACCGATCAAGCCGCCCGCCTGGCAGACGAAGTCGGGCTCGGGAACCTGACCCTCGCCGCTGTCGCCCAGCAACTGGGTGTCCGGCTGCCAAGCCTCTACAAGCACGTCGAGGGGACGAGTGGGCTGCATCGCGAGATCGCCATCCGGGCCAAGAGGGAACTGGCCAACGTCATGCGCCGCGCCGCGGTCGGCCGCGCCAGGCATGACGCCTTGGCAGCGATCGCAGACGCCTACCGGGACTGGGCCAAGCAGCACCCCGGCCAGTACGCTGCGACTGTCCGCGCCGCAGACCCCGGTGACCACGCCGATGAGCAGGCCGGGGTCGAAGCGGCGCAGGTCGTCTTCGACGTCCTGCAGGGCTACGGCCTGACCGGCACCGACGCCATCGACGCCACTCGGGCGCTTCGCGCGGCGCTCCACGGATTCGTCACGCTTGAGGCCGAGCGCGGCTTCGGGCTTCCTGCCGACATCGATCGCAGCTTCCACCGCCTCGTCGACAACCTGATCGCCGCCATCGAGCAGTGGGCTCCCAGCCACGACCAGGGCACAGCACGATGAAATCCACCTGTGATGTCACCAACCCGCGCCCGATGCTCGCGCGGGCGATGATCCAGCTACGGCGTCCGGTCCTTGGTCACACCGTCGCCCTGGTTCCACTGGCCGCGGCCGTCCTGCTGCTCGGCGCCGCCGTCTGGCTCGGCGCGAACAGCGACTACGGATGGGCGCTGATCCTGCTCGGTGTCATCGGACCAGACCTGACGTCCTCGCCGCGAGCGGTGACACCGGTCCCGCACCGGGAAGGCTCCCCCCGCGCGCAGTCCGCCTCTACAACGCCGCACATCGGGCTGCCGTGCCAGCGGCCGCCCTGGTTGCGGCCTGGATGCTCGGCTTGGCCTCGCTGGAGATATTCGGGCTGGCCTGGCTCTCACACATCGTCGTGGATCGCGCGATCGGGTACGGCCTGCGCGCCCCGGACGGGACCATCAAGCCGCCCTTCTATCAGCCGAAGCAGAGACACAGATGAAGTTCATGTTCCCTGCGGACGGCGCGTTCTCCTGCGAGACGCTGCGCGTCGCCGCTTACACGCCCTTCGACGGCGCCGGCCCCTTCCGGCGCGCACCATTCGAGACCCTCGACACCGCGGCAGGCCGGAAGGGGCTTCTCGCCGGAGAGCTTGTGCAGCACACGGTGATCCGCACCGGACAGCAGCTGCATCTGCGGCACTGCGTCTGGCACGTCTTGTCCACCGAAACCATCGCCCGCGCCGCTTAGCCTCAGCATGACGGGCAAGCACCCAGAACGATCCCGCAGTTAGGCACCTCCTCGGTCACCTGAGCCCGCTGTGTTTCTGGCCCGGCCGGGTGGATGGCAACGGTGCGCTAGCCCGGTAGGCCGGGAACGCCAGCGGGAGAGGGCTTCTGCCCTGAACGTGTGAAGGTGAGGCCGGAATCGTGACCACGCAACCCGTACCACCGCTTGTCACACCACGAGCAGCACGGCCGAGGAACGGGCTGGGGGGTGGCCGCCTTGGTACTCGGCGTGGCCAGCCTCGTGGCTGCCCTGTCGTTCGTTCTCTTCCCACTGGGCTTGCTGGGTGGTCTTGTCGCCGCTGTCCTGGGCCTGATCGCCATTACTCGCGGACGGGCCAGGGGCGCCACCAACCCCCGGCAGGCCAGCGCCGGGATCATCTGCGGCATCCTCGCGCTGGCCATCGCCATCGTGTTCTCCGTCCGTGTTGGGGCGTTCGTCGCGCGCAACACCAGCGTCTTCACGATATTTGAAGGAACGAGCGAGATTCAGCGCATGATCATCGGTAGGGCCGTCACCGGGCTTGACGTGCGGTAATAACCGCAGGTCATGGCGCTGGTGCGGATCTTAAAAGGGCCCGTGAACTCCGGTTTCTGGTGCTCGGCCGTTTGCCCGTTATTCCTGGTTCGTTCCCGTCAGTTCCCAACCGCGTGCTGAGTTGGTGCTGACCCACGGCTTTGCCAGATTCGCCCCGCGCCAGGGCCGACGTTACCGCTGGCAAGCCCGCCGTCAGTCGGGGACCAGGAACACGACCTGCTCTGAGACGATCTTCCCGTGGTCGTCGACGAGGTAGAGCCGGGCACCGGGAAGCGTGACGGGTGGTGCGCCGGGGCCAAAGGCGCCCTCGACGTTGACCATCAGCAGGGCGTTGTGGTCGTCCCCCTGGCTCGCCAGGAGCTGCAGGGTTCCCGGTGAAACGCCGCCCGCGAACTCCCGAAGCCCTTCCATATACGCCTCGACACCGACCGTGTTCACGGGCGGCATAATCGGCTTGGTCGTTGTCACGCTAACCCGCACGTCCTCGGCCAGCGCCTTGCGGGCTGTCTCCCAGTCGTGGTTGCTCCATGCCTCGCAGTGCGCGAGGGCGACATCAACAGCTCGTGACTTGCTCGTAATTGACATGGCGCCGGGCTCCTTCCACCCGTGTCGGGATCTTTCCAACAGCTAGACACGGAGAGGCCTGGGAAAGAGGCGGTGGCGCCGCCTCTTTCTTGGTGGCGAGGGTGTCAGTATGGGCGGAACCCGCTACAGGAGGCAGGTCGAGGACCGCGTGAATGCCGAGCTCATCGAGAGAGCCCAGGCGGGCGATGAGGAGGGCTTCCGCCTGCTCGTCGACCCTTTTCGGCGCGAGCTGCAGGTGCACTGCTACCGGATCCTGGGCTCGGAGCAAGACGCCGAGGATGCCCTTCAGGAGACGCTTCTGGCAGCCTGGCAGGGCCTGCAGGGTTTCGAGGGCCGTGCCTCGCTGCGGACATGGCTGTATCGGATCGCCACCAACCGTTGCCTCAACATGTTGCGAGCCGGGTTCCGGCGAGAAGCTGCGATGGATGAGCCCACGCCGGTCGAGCCGCCCCCGCCGACCCGCATGCGGGAGGTGAGCTGGCTAGAGCCCTATCCCGACGTCCTGCTCGATGAGCTGAGGGACCAGGGGCCGGAGGCGCGCTACGAGGCTCGCGAGTCGGTCTCCCTGGCCTTCCTTACCGCCCTCCAGCTGCTCCCCGCTCGCCAGCGCGCTGCCCTGGTGCTGGCTGATGTGGTGGGATACCGGACAGCTGAAGTGGCAGGCATCCTCGGCACTACTGAACAAGCAGTGAAGAGCGCTCTCAAGCGGGCCCGCGCGACGCTGCAGACTGCCTCATACGGCTCGGAACAAGACCCGCCACCGGCCCCTGGCTCGGTAACGGAACGCGACATCGTCGAGCGGTTCACCGCGGCCTACGTGGAGGGGGATCTCGAAGGAGTCATCGCTTTGCTGACTGACGAGGTTTCCTTCACCATGCCACCCCTGCCTTTCGAGTACATCGGAAAGCAAGACGTGGCACGCTTCCTGGACACTTTGGTGTTCCGGCCAGAACACACCATCCATCTCATCCCCACCCGCGCTAACTACCAGCCCGCATTCGGCTTCTACATAGACGACCGCAACGCTGGGGCTGCCCGCACCATCGGCCTGCTCGTCTTGACTCTCGCAGGATCACGAATCGTAGCGATCACGCGGTTCGAACCGAGCGTCCTCCCCAGGTTTGGGCTGCCCCGGACACTGCCTGGCTGATCGAAGAGGTCGAGGTCGGTCACCAGACAAGACACCGACGAACCCAACGAAACGCAGATCCTGCCCGGCCCTGTAAGAACATCCCAATCTCCTTGACAGGAGAGGGCCTGGCTGCAGTACAGGCGCTTGGCGGTAATGGCGGCTAGCTACGAGCCGGGCAGGAACGGGGCGGCCCAGGCCTCGGCCGCGTCGTCGACGCGCTGCTGCACGGCAGGATCGAGCGAGAGCGGGGAGCTGCACTGTTGCTTTTCCGTGCCCGACACGAAGTACGTGCCGGACACGCTGGCGAGCGCCGGGTCGGCTGCGAGGCGCACGTACTGCTGCGAGCCCTTCTCCATCCCGGCAGCCACAAAGAAGGGGATCACGTGGCTCATCAGGATGCGCATCGGGGCCGGGCCCTCGAAATGCTCTGATCCGCTCTTGCCCTTGACGATGCCGGGGTCGAGCACGTTGGCGGTTACGCCCCGGCCCGCCCAGCGGCGCGCCAGCCCGTAGATCCAGGTGGTCACCGCGAGCTTGGCGGTCTGATAGCTGCGCATCTGGTAGCTGCCCCTCTGGTGGCTGCCCATCTGCGGCTGAGGTATCCCGGGGCGGATGAGGGCATCGATGTCGGCGCTTTTCAGGAGCCGGTGCGCCCCTGACCCCACTGCGATCACCCGCGCTGGGGCGCTGGCGAGGATACGTTGCTCGAGGAGGCGGGTGAGCAGGTACGCGCCGAGGAAGTTCTGCGCGAAGCCGCGGTCGACGCCCTCATGCGTGCGCGTATCAGCCGGCAGCAGCCCGCCCGCGCTGTGAATCAGCACGTGGACCGGCCCGCGCCGCGCGAGCACGGCCGTCGCGAGCGCGCATACCTCGGCCGCGTCACCCATGTCCGCGCGGAGGAACTCCGCCGAACCGCCGGTGGCGCGGATCGCTTCCGCCGCCGCAGCCCCGCGCGCCTGGTTGCGCCCGACGAGGAGGACTTGCGCTCCAAGCCTGGCGAGCTCGACGGCGGCGCAGCGGCCCATCCCGCGCGACGCCCCGGTGAACAGCACCGTCTGCCCGGTCATGCTCCAGTCCGCAGCGAGATCTTGAGTTCGGGCTCGCGTGATCGCGTCGGCTTCCTCGGCGTTCATGTGTCCATCCCCTTCGGTGGTGAAGCCGGCTCAGGTGGCCCGGCGGTAGCGGAGAACTGACAGGGGCGCGAACACCGCGATGAGGCCGGCGCACCACAGGATTGCTGTCACCGCGTGCGTGGCGGTGGGCCCGCCGAGCAGCAGAGGCCGGATGATGTTGACGGTTGCGGTGACGGGCTGGTGGTCGGCGTAAGCGCGCAGCGGGCCGGGCAGGGTGCTAGTCAGCAGGAAGGCACTGGAGGGGAATCCGAGGAGCACGGTGAGTGGCAGCGCCGCGGCTCCGGCGGCCTCGGCGCTTTTGGCGGTCAGGCCGAGCAGCGCGGCGACCCACGAGATCGCCAAACCGAACAGCAGCAGCACGGCGCCTGCGGTGGCCAGCGCTGCCGGGCCCGTGCGGGGACGGAAGCCGACCAGGTATCCGACGCCGAGCATGAGGACGATGACGAACACGTTCCGCAGCGCATCGGCCAGCACCCGGCCGGCCAGGACGGCGGAGCGGGCCATGACTAGCGACCGGAACCGCTCGATCAGTCCGCTGCGGAGGTCTTCGGCCATGCCGATGGCGGTGTTCTGGGCGCCGAACATGACGGTCTCGACGAAGATCCCGGCCATGAGGTAGTTCACGTAGCTCTGGCCGGGGACGTGGATCGAGCCGCCGAGCACGTAGCGGAACATCAGCACGAACAGCACCGGCTGGATCGTCACGATCCCGAGCAGCTGGGGCCGGCGGGTCATGCCGATGATGTTGCGCCTGGCGACCGCCATCGAGTCGGCAGCCGCCCATGCCAGCCTGGATCGGCGCGGAGACGACAACGCAAGTGCCGCTGGTGTGGTCACCGTGGTCATGACGCACTCCGCTGGCTGGCGCTGTGCGCACCCGCCGCCTGTGGTGCGGGCTCGTCCGGGCCGGTCCCGGCGCGGTGGCCGGTCAGCTCGAGGAACACGTCGTCCAGGGTGGGTTCACGGATGGCCAGCGATTCGACGGCGATTGCGTCGGCGTCCAGCAGGCCGATGACTTGCTGGACGGCCGGGCCCTTGTCCGGCACCTTCACCGCCAGGGTGCGGCGGCCGTCGAGCAGGTCCGTGCCGCCGATGCGCTGCAGGCGTGCGCCGGCGCGCTCGGCGTCGTCGGGGTCGGCGACACGGATCTCGACGACGGTGGCGCCCAGGCTGGCCTTGAGCTGGGTGGCAGTGCCCTGGGCGATGATCCGGCCGCGGTGGACGACCACGATGGTGTCCGCGAGCCGGTCGGCTTCCTCCAGGTACTGGGTGGTCAGCAGCACGGTCGTGCCGTCGCCGACGAGCTCACCGATGAGGGCCCACAGGTCGGTTCGGCCGGCCGGGTCCAGGCCGGTGGTCGGCTCGTCCAGGAACAGCACCGGCGGCCGGTGGACCAGGGCGGCGGCTAGGTCGAGGCGGCGGCGCATGCCACCGGAATAAGTCCGGACCGGCCGGCCGGCGTCCGCGTGCAGGCCGAAGCGGTCCAGCAGTTCCCCGGCGCGGCCGGCGATGGCCCGGCGCGGCTGATGGGTGAGCTGGCCGATCAGCCGGAGGTTCTCCAGGCCGGTCAGGTTCTCATCGACGGCGGCGTACTGTCCGGCCAGGCCGATGACGGCCCGCACCTGTTCGGCCCTTCGCACGACATCGAGTCCGAGCACGCTCGCCCGGCCGGCGTCGGGTGCGAGGATGGTCGTGAGGATCCGCACGGCCGTGGTCTTGCCGGCGCCGTTGGGCCCGAGCAGGCCCAGCACGCTGCCGGCCGGGACCGCCAGGTCGATGCCATCCAGCGCCCGGACGGGGCCGAAGCGCTTGACCAGCCCCTCGGCCGCGATCGCGGGGTCAGCCATGGCGCGGCACCGGCCGTGCCAGCCCGGAACGGGGCAGGGCGGTGCTGGCGGATCGGGTCATGGCTGGCTGGTGGCGGGCCTCAGGCACCGGTTCCGGCCGCCGGATTGAGGGTGATCTCCGGGATGGCGCCGATTTCCACGCCGCCGCCCAGGGCGAGGGCGGGACACCCCTCAGCCATGGCGGCCGCGCCGTCGATGTCCCCGGCTTCCACGACCGAGTAGCCGCCGAGCCGGGTCCCGGCGTCCAGGCTGCCCAGCGCCCGGGTGGCTATGACCCCGTGCCCGGTGTCGATGCGGCTGCTGCCGAGGCTCTCGAACCAGGCCGCCCATTCCTTTGCCGTTTCTGCACCGGGCTGGTAGTCCTTGGGCACTCGGTAGGAGAACAGGAATCTAGCCACTGCCGCCTCCTTGCTGCTCTGGCTCACCTGACAGCCTCTGCCGAAGAGGTAGACGGTGAAGGACGGGAAAACTGGGCAGGGGGTGCCCGGTTCCGGGCTGGCCCGGCGTCTATACCGGTAGCCGGACAGGCGAAACTGCAGCCGCGACCCGGATGGGAGGGTTCTCGTCGACGCTGATCTTGTCACCAGGGCGCAGGCCGGCGACCCGGATGCCTTCGCCGAGCTGGTCGAACGACACCGGCGTGAGCTGGAGCTGCACTGCTACCGCGTCCTCGGCTCGGCCCAGGACGCCGAGGACACCGTCCAGGACACGTTCCTGGCCGCCTGGCAGCACATCGCCGCTTTCGAGGTCCGGTCGTCGGTCCGCACCTGGCTGTACCGGATCGCGACCAACCGGTGTCTCGACGCCCTCCGCTCCGGGCGCAGGCGCCAGCCCGCGCAAGTCACCGTGCCAGCAGGCCCCTACCATGAGCCGAACGCCGCCAGCGAGGTGATGTGGCTTGAGCCCTACCCCGATCACCTGCTCGAGGCGGTTCAGGACGTTGCGCCGGGTCCCGATGCCCGCGTCGAGGCACGCGAAGCCATCTCACTTGCGTTCGTGGTTGCCCTGCAGCTGTTGTCGCCGCGCCAGCGGGCTGTCCTGGTGCTGCGGGACGTTCTCGGCTTCCGGGCCAGAGAAGCCGCGGCGATGCTCGACTCCAGCGAGGAATCGGTGAACAGCGCGCTCA